>JBDKHE010000270.1:0-3180 GCA_039797805.1 Verrucomicrobiota bacterium | reverse complement strand
AATGTCGATGTACCGCGCCACCTTGGGGCACTCGGCGATGGTCTTGATGAGCTCGTCGCTCCAGTGGGCCGGGTGGGTGTAAAGGAGGCGGATCCAGAAGTCGCCCTCAATGGCGTTGAGCTGGCGGAGGAGGGTGGTGAGGGCGGTGCCGCGCGTGGAATCGACCGGCGTGCGGGGATTCGGGCGCTGCTCCCAGGTGTCCATGCCGAAGAACGTCGTGTCCTGGGAAATGAGATTCAGTTCCTTCACGCCTTCCTTCACCAGCTGGCGGGCCTCGGCGACCACGCTCTCAACCGTGCGGCTGCGATGGCGGCCGCGGATCTGCGGGATGATGCAGAAGGTGCAGGGATGGTTGCAGCCCTCGGCGATCTTGATGTAGGCAAAATGTTTCGGCGTGAGCCGGAAACGGGGCGTGTCGTAGTCCGGAATGTAGGTCGACTTGCCTTCGATGAAATTGGCCGGGGCGTCCTGCTTGCCGCGTTCCTTGGCGTAGATCTCCTCGATGATGGGCGCGACCTTGGTGAGCTGGTCGAGGCCGATGAAGGCGTCGACTTCCTCGTGCAGCGACGTGGAAAGGTCCTTGGAGAAGCGTTGGGCCATGCAGCCGGCCACGATGAGCTTCTGTTCCTGGCGGCGCTTCCGCATGCCCTTGTTCTGGTGCACCTCTAGGATGTGGCCGAGGGACTCCTCCTTGGAAGAGTCGATGAAGGAGCAGGTGTTGACGATCACCACGTCGGCCTTGTCGGCCTCGGGGATTACGCGCATGCCGGCCTGGTGCAGATGTCCGACCATGATCTCGCTATCCACGAGATTCTTGGCGCAACCGAGGGAGATGAGGCTGACTTTGATCATGGGCTATAAAAACAAAGGCGCGCCGTGAGGGGCGCGCGCTTGGCCGGCCGGAAGTAGACTGAGCTTACTTCTTCTTGGCCTTGGCGATGGCAGCCTGGATCTTGGCATTGCGGCGCTTGTGGTAGGCGACGCGGCGTTTCTTCTTGATGTGCTTGTTGAGTTGTTGACCCATAAATTGGAGGTGTGAAGGGAAGGTTGTGCCTGAAAACCGGCGTCGGAGTCAAGCGGCGGATTTAACGGAGGGAAAAGAGGTGTTTTGAGGCGGAAAATGACGCGGAGGGGCGGCTTTCTTATCGGGCGGCGACGGTGGGGTCGACCTGCTCGGCCCAGGCGACAATACCGCCGGCCACGTTGCTGACCTTGTCGAAACCGTTGGCCCGCAAGTACTGGGTGACCCGCAGGCTGCGTCCGCCGACATGGCAAAGCACCAAGATCTGACGGTCGCGCGGGAGATCGGCCATTGCCTCCGGGATCTGCCGCATGGGCAGGTGCTGGCTGCCGGCAACCGCGGCCGAGGCCACTTCGACGGGCTCGCGCACATCGAGCAACAGGGCGCCTTCGCCAAAGAGGCGCGACGCAGTGACGACATCAACTTCCAGCGGTGTTTCCATGGGAGGGGCGCAAGATTGGCGGCGTGAGCCAAAAAGCAACCTTGGGATTAACCGTTGACGGCTACTGCCATGGATTAATCTTGGGCGTATGTCTGATCGTTATGTTGTCATCATGGCCGGCGGCCGCGGGGAGCGTTTCTGGCCCCAAAGCCGCGAGGCCACCCCCAAACACCTGCTCCCCATCGTCGGGGAAAAGGCCATGCTGGCCCAGACCGTCGACCGCGTGGCCGGCGTCGTGCCGCGCGAAAACGTGTTTGTCATCACCACCAAGTCCCAGTTGGAGGGGTGCCGCGAAGCGTGTCCGGACCTCCCGGCGGGCAACGTCGTGGCCGAGCCCATGGGCCGCGATACGGCCGCCGCGACCGGTCTCGCGATGCTGCTCGTGAAGCAGCGCAATCCCAACGCGGCTTTCGCCATGCTGCCAGCGGATCATGTCATTAAGGACACGCAGGAATACGGCAAACTGCTCGACATCGCCTTTGCCTCGGCGGAGAGCGCCGACGTGCTGGTGACCCTGGGCATCAAGCCTGCCGCCCCGGAAACGGGCTTTGGCTACATCCAGCAAGCGGGCCCCTGGCGCAAGATCGGCGGGCGGGACGTGATGGCGGTGAAACGATTTGTCGAGAAGCCCGATCTGGCCACGGCCGAGGGATACCTCGCTTCCGGCGAGTATTATTGGAACGCCGGCATGTTTGTCTGGCGGGTACCGGTCGTGGAAGCGGCGTTCAAGAACCATGCCGCCGAGTTGTACGCCGGGCTGGTCAAACTCGAGGCCGCGGCCAAGTCGGCCGGCGGCTGGGCCCAGGCGCTTACGGATCTTTATCCGACCCTGAAAAAAGTCTCCGTCGATTACGCGCTCATGGAAAAGTCCACGAACGTCGTGGTCGTGCCGGCCACGTTTGACTGGGACGATGTCGGCGCCTGGCCGGCCATTGCCAAGCACTACACGCCGGACGCCCACGGCAATGTCCTGAAAGGCCACACGCTGGTCGAGAACGGCACGCACAACATCGTGATCTCGACCGACGGGCATCTCGTCGGCGTGATCGGCGTCAGCGACCTTGTCGTGGTGCACACCCCCGGGGCGACGCTGGTTTGCCCGAAGGACCGGGCGCAGGAGATCAAGGCCTTGCTCACCCGGATCAAGGATGATCCGGCCATGCACAAGTACCTCTGAGGCCATGCATTTTCTGGGCATAGACTACGGCACCAAACGCGTCGGTCTGGCCCATGGGGACGAGATCGGGGTGGCGACACCCCTCCCGGCCCTCGTCGATGCAGACGAAGCCGTGCGCTGGCGCAAGCTGGGCGAGCTGATCAAGGCGCGCCGGATCACCGAGCTGGTGCTCGGCTATCCGTACAACATGGACGGCTCGATCGGCTTCAAGGCGAAGGAGGTCGAGGCTTTTGCCGAGCGGCTGACCGCGGCGTTCGGCCTGCCGGTGCATCTGGTGGATGAGACCCTGACGAGTGATGAGGCGGAATCGAGCATCGCCAAGAAGGACCGCCGCAGCGTGCGCGGCTCGGGCCTGGTCGACTCGCGCGCGGCTTGTCTGATCCTGCAGGACTACCTGGATCAGAGATTCCCACCGGAGCTTGCTGGCGAGGAGAGTTAACCACTAATCTACACTAAGGCCTCACTAATGGAATGGGTCTAGAGACCTCAGGATTAGGGCCCATTAGTGTGGATTAGTGGTTAAAAAGGATTGGGTCCGGT
>JBDKHE010000269.1:0-6691 GCA_039797805.1 Verrucomicrobiota bacterium | reverse complement strand
GTGACCGAGTCGTCGGGCCCGGCATAGGCCAGGAGGTCGGGATTCGGTGCCGGTGAATCGGTGTGCAGGCCGGCGGCGTCCCGCAGTTGCTGCAACGCGACGGGATGCAGCACCGCCGCGTCGCGCTCGATCATCCGGCGGTGGATTTCCTCGGTGAGCTCCTGCCGGAAACGCAGGAGCACGCCGGCGAAGATGGCCATCAGCAACCCCGCCACGGTGAACGCGACGGTGGCGGAGCGTAGGCTGAAGGCGCGGGGCATGCGGCGGTTCAGAATTTCTCCCCGAACGGCAGCTCCATTCTTTCCAGAGCGGCGCCGAACAACAGACGCCGCTGCTCGGGGGACAACCCGGGTTGCAGGACGGCGGTGTCGTACTCCGCGAACTGATCCCACCGTTCCTGCTGCCGCAGCGCGTAGGCGAACTCCGTCAGCAGCAGCTCGACGCTCTTGCCGCCGCCGTGGCTGGCCAGCGACTTGGCCAGGGACACGAGCTCGCTGTTGATCTTCTCCTTGTCGCGGGCGAGGGCCTGATAGCCCTTGGACTGCGTGGCATTGAAGGCCTCCAGGTCGGCCAGGGCGACATCCCGCTGCGCCTTGACGGCGTCGGAGGAGCGCCGGTTGGCCACCAGCTGGATGGCGACGGTGTCCCGCAGCCGGATGAACTCCACGCGGTCCTCCGGGAAGTCGTTCCGCAGCTTTTCCCGTTTCGCCAGCATGGCGCGCTGCCAGCTGCTCTTGGCGGCCAGATAGCGGCTGATCAGGCCGGTCGCATCGCCGCGGAGCGGGATGCCGGCGGGCCGGGCGGGATTGGGCAGCAGCGCGAGGCCCTGGCGGATTTCCTCGGCGAGCGTTTCCACCCGCGCGAGCCGTGCGGCCTGCTGTTCGGCCAGCGCCTTGAGGGCCTTGACGCGGGTGAATTCAAAGAAGGCGCGGTCCTGACGGTAGAGCGCCTCGCGCAGCTCCAGTTTCAGAGCGGCCTTTTCGTCCTGGTAGCTTCGGATTTTGCTTTCCAGTTCCGCCGGCATGTCCACCGGCAGGCGGATGCGGGCGGTCTCCGGGGTGAAGTAGAAGAACGGTCCGGGCGTGCCCAGGGCGATCTCGTCGGTCGGCTGCTTGAGGGAATCGGTGAGCTCCATCGCCAGTTCGCGCAGCAGGCGGCGTTGGGCGGGCGAGAGTCCTTCCTGGAAAAACGCGGAGCCCAGGGCGACCTTGATCTCGTCGATGTTGGATTCCCAGCGGGTGTTGTCCCCGAGACGCCAGTTGCGCGTCGAGTTCCAGTTGCTGCTGGTCTCGTACCAGCGGCCGTCGACATAGTTGGCGCGCATTTCTTCCGCCATGTTCTCCAACTCGACCAGCGTCGGCGTCTGGACCCGGGCGAATTCAGACAACTCGCTCTGCCGCACCTCGGGGGTGGCGGCCAGCAGGGAATCAATCTTGGCCCGGAGTGCCTCGACGGCCGCCGCGCGGGCCGTGGTGTAGGCCGTGAGCTTCTCGCGGCGCGCCTTGCTCAGGTCCTCGGAAAACAGCAGCGGACTGAGGGGCGTGAAAAAGGGTTCGTACACAAACGAGGCCAGCATCGACGGTGGCGAAAACTTGGCCAGCGAGGCCTGCACCTTTTTGCTGGGAATGGGCTCGCCGAGCGCCGGCGGCACGGGCGGCGCGACGAGCATCTTGTAGTATGTGGTGACGGTGCTGTATGAAGTCCCGCTGATATAGTTGCTCCCGTACATGGAGCCGGATCCATAGTTGCTGTAGTAACCGCCGCTGTAGTCCGAGGTGACCTGGCGGGTGATGGATCCCTGGTCTGTGTAGCTTTGGGTGGGCACCGGCATGGGGGCGGAACTGTTCTCGGATGGGGCGGAGTAGACCGGACCGAGCAAGGCAAGCGGCAGGAGACACCAGGGTAGACGTGAGGTCATGAGACGGAGGGGTTGACCGGAGCGGGATTGCCCGCGGCAGGAATCTCATTGCGCGAAACATGCCACGATTGTTCGTTCGTGCCAAGAGCGCTGATGACCAGCGGATTGGGCAGAAAGGGGGTGAGATTCATGCCAAGGGGCAACGGGCAGGTTTGGGGGTAGCCAACCATTTTCTTCCGACCGCGCCGCCGGCGATTGGTTGCCTGCCACCAAGCGGAAGGGAGAGACCTCTACGGACCCGGTCGCTTCGCCGAGGCCAGACGGTAGCGGAGGAATTCGCGCGTGACGCCCAGGCGACGGGCCGCGGCCGACACATTGTGATCGGTGGCGCGCAGTGCCTCGTCGACGAGGTGATCGACGACGCGGTCGACGGAGAATCCGCTTTCAGGCAGCTGCCACGTTGGATTGAGCCAGGGCTGGGCCGCGGGATCGCCACCGGCGGACGAGGCCGGATCGGGCGGACCGAGCGTCGCCAGATCGAGCGTGGGGCCAGAGGAAAAGATGAGCGCGCGTTCGATCTCGTGCGCCAGCTCCCGGATGTTGCCCGGCCAGGCATGGGTCCGCATGGCCGTTTCCGCGGCGGGGGAAAAGTGGAGAGCGCCGAGCCCGTGGCGCGCAGCGAGTCGCGCCAACAGATGCTGCGCGAGCGGCACGATGTCACCCGGGCGATCGCGCAGCGGGGGCAGCGTCAGCTGCAGGAGATTCAGCCGGTGGAAGAGATCGTCGCGGAACTTTCCGCTCTGCACCAGACCGGCCAGCGGCTGGTTGCTGGCCGCGATGATGCGCACGTCCGTCTTGATCTCGCGGGTGCCGCCGAGGCGGCGGATGACGCCATCCTCCACGGCGGTGAGAATCTTCGCCTGCGTACCGGGGGCGAGGGCGCCGATCTCGTCCAGGAACAGCGTGCCCCCGTCCGCGGCCTCGAACAGTCCCAGCCGGGCCTGCTTGGCGTCGGTGAACGCCCCGCGCTCGTGGCCGAAGAGTTCGGCCTCCGCCAGGGTATCGGGCAGCGCTGCGCAGTTGATGGGGATGAAGGGTTGCGCCGCCCGCGGGCCATGCGCGTGCAGCCAGCGCGCCAGCCGGCTCTTGCCGGTGCCGGTCTCGCCCTCGAGCAACACAGGAGGGGCGCGGTCCAAACGCCGTTCGGCGGCCAGCATGATCTCCAGCCGGGCCCGCAAGGTCTCGCCCAGGAAAATGGCGTCGGTTTCCCCGGCAGGTCCGCGCGTCCGGTGCTCCTCGCGCCGGGCGGCAGATTGGCTGCGTCGGCCGCGCAAAAACGCCACCGGGATCTGTTCGAGTTCGAAGGGCTTGGCGAGGTAGTCGCAGGCGCCGAGCCGCATGGCCTCGACCGCCTCCTTGATGCCGCCGAAGGCGGTCATCACGACCACGGCGGTGTTTTCCGAAAAGGCGCCCTCCCGGAACAGGGCCAGCACCTCGCCGTCGGGCAGGTGCAGGTCGACCAGGGCGTATTCAAAACGCAGCGATCCGAGCAGCCGCCGGGCCTCGTCGAGGGTGCCGGCTTCCGTCACCTCGGCGCCCAGTCCGCGGAGATGGGCGGCCACGCGGCGCCGGAAAACGGCGTCATCCTCGAGGAGGAGCACATCACAGCCGGGGGCAAGGGCGGTCTCGGTCGGCATGGAGCATCAATTCGCCGTAGGAAGCGCCGGAGTTCAACGACAATCCCACCGCCGTCGGGCCCGCCGCGGACTTACTTGGCCGACTCCGCCTGCACCGCCGTGATGGCGATCGTGTAGACGATATCCTCCACGAGGGCGCCGCGCGAGAGGTCGTTCACCGGCTTGCGGAGGCCCTGCAACATCGGGCCGATGCTCACGACATTGGCGGAGCGCTGCACGGCCTTATAGGTGGTGTTGCCCGTGTTCAGGTCGGGGAAGATGAAGACCGTGGCGCGGCCGGCGACCGGGCTGTTCGGCGCTTTCTTGGCCGCCACATCGGCGATCGAGGCGGCATCGTATTGCAGCGGTCCGTCGATCAACAGGTCGTGGTTTCTTTCCCGGGCCAGCTGCGTGGCGACGCGCACCTTGTCGACATCGGCCCCGCCGCCCGATTCCCCCGTGCTGTAGCTGATCATGGCCACGCGCGCCGGGATGCCGAAACTTTCGGCGGAGGCCGCGCTCTGCAGCGCGATGTCCGCCAGCGCCTCGGCGTCCGGATTCGGATTCACCGCGCAGTCGCCGTAAACGAGCACCTGCTCGGGGAGGCACATGAAGAACACCGAGGAGACCACCTTCGAGCCCGGCTTGGTCTTGATGATCTGCAGGGCCGGCCGGATGGTGTTGGCGGTGGAATGAACCGCCCCGGAGACGAGGCCGTGGACCTCGTCGTTGGCCAGCATCATCGTGCCGAGCATGACATTGTCCTCCAGCGCCTCGCGGGCCTGCTCCTCGGTCATGCCCTTGCTCTTGCGCAGTTCCACGAGGGGCGCGACGTAACGCTCGCGGCGCTCGGCCGGGTCGATGATCTCCACCCCGTCGAGCCGCACGCCCTGCCGCTCGGCGACCTGCCGGACCTCCGCCGGGTTGCCCAACAAAATGCAACGGGCCAGCCCGCGCTGGGCGCAGATGGTGGCCGCGACGATCGTGCGCGGCTCGTCGCCCTCGGGGAGCAGAATGATCCGGTTGGCGGTGCGGGCGCGGTTGGTCAGCTGGTGCCGGAAGGCGGCCGGCGACATGCGCAGCTCGAGGGCCGTGTCGACGCGCGACTTGATGCGGTCCACATCGATCTGCAGGGCGATGAAGTCGAGGGTGCTGTTGAAGCGGAAGTCGTCATCGGCCGGGATCTCGTTGCTCATCTTGGCGAGCGCGGTGGCGGTGACAAAGCTGCCCGTCGGCACCTGCAGCACCGGCAGGCCGAGCGCAAACGCCGGCCGGCAGAGGTCGAAAAACGGAGCATGGTTGATCTCGCCGCCGGTGACGACGATGCCCGCCAGCGGGACGCGGTTCATCGTGGCGAGGGCCGCGGCGATGAAGATGTCCAGGCGGTCGTAGGGTGCCACCAGCAGCGAGCCGGCGCGGAAAAGGTGGAGGACATTGCCGACGTTGCGGGCGCACAGGTAGACGGAAGTGACGCGGCGCCGGTCCATTTCGCCGGCGTTGATGACGCGGGCGTCGAGGTGCTTGGCCACGTCGCTCACGCGATAGGAAGGCAGGTCGGGATTCCAGGGAATGCAGCCGAGCAGGTCGAAATGGCCGGAGCGAAAGATCGGGCATCCCGCGATCACGCGCTGCTGCAGGGCGGCGAGGGCGGCGGGATCAACGCCCGGGGAAGTCGGCGGGGCTTCGACCGGATCGCCCACATCCCGGACGGCACCGGGCCGGGCCACGGTATCGCCCAGGCGGACCTTGTTGAGAATGCAGCCGATGACATTGCGGCTGGTGGCGCCGCCGTAAAGGGACGCGGCCGTGCCCAGGCTCTCCTCGAGTTCCTCGAGGGAATCGACCCCGGTGGAATCGACGAGGATGACCTCGGCGTTGAGGGCCGTGACGACGGTGCGGTTGATGCGGTTGGGAAATGTCTGCGTCGCGGTGGGGAGAAGTCCCTCGACGATCATCACGTCGATGGTGGCGGCTTGGCTGCGCACCTTCTCGACCACGAGCTCCATGAGCTCCTCCATCTGGTTGTTGCGGACGTAGCGCTCGGCCACCTCAAACGCGATCGGTTCGGCGGGCTTGAAACCGGTGGTGCGTGCGATGAACTCGCTGGACGGGTCGGGACCGCTGTTCGGGCCGGCTTCCTGGGAGATGGGTTTGCAGAACCCGACGCGGATGCCGCTGCGGTCCAGGGCGCGGAACACCCCGAGCGAGGTGGAGGTGAGGCCGCTGCCGACGCCGGAGGCGGCGAGAAAGAAGGTGTGTTTCATGGGTTCAGGACGGCGAGGGTTTCGCGGGCGATCATCAGCTCCTCGTTGGTCGGCACGACGAGGCACACGCGGGAGCCTTCACGTGAAATGCGGCCGGAGGCCGGGCCGCCGTGGACCTCGTTGAGTGCGGGATCCAGTTGCACGCCGAGAATCCCGAGGTTGGCGGCCGTGCGGGCGCGGATGACCTTGGAGTGTTCGCCGATCCCGCCGGTGAAGACGATGGCATCGAGGCGGGTGAGCGCCGCGCTGAGGGCGGAGATCGACTTGGCGAGGCGATAGGCAAAGACATCGATCGCGAGCTGCGCCCGCTCGTGGCCCCCGGCGGCGGCCTCGACCAAGGTGCGCATGTCGTTGCTGAGGCCCGACAGGCCGAGCAGGCCGCTCTCGCGGTTGAGCGCGCGCATGATGCGTTCGAGGCTCCACCCGCGCTGGGCGGCCATGAATTCATGGAGGCTGGGATCGACGTCGCCACTGCGCGTGCCCATGACGAGGCCCTCCAGCGGCGAGAGGCCCATGGTCGTGTCCACGCAGCGACCGCCCTCGACCGCGGCCGCGCTGCAGCCGTTGCCCAGGTGCGCCGTGATCAGACCGAGTGAGGTTAGCGGCTGGTTGAGCCGTCGCGCCGCTTCGCCCGCGACGTAACGGTGGCTCGTGCCGTGAAACCCATACCGCCGGACGCCGTCAGTCTCGTACCAGTTGTAGGGCACCGCGTAGAGAAAGGCGTGCCGGGGAATCGTCTGGTGAAAAGCGGTGTCGAAGACCGCCACCTGCGGCGTTCCAGGAAACATCTTCTGGGCGGCCCGGATACCGGCGAGATTGGCCGGATTGTGCAGCGGGGCGAGGGCGCAGCATCGCTCGATGCCGGCCAACACCCCGGCATCAATCAGCACGCT
>JBDKHE010000268.1:0-4196 GCA_039797805.1 Verrucomicrobiota bacterium | reverse complement strand
GCGGGGGCGAAGCCGGGCTGCTGGCCCGGCAGGACATTGTTGCCGACCCAGAAGGTGCCGGGGAGTTCGCCCACGTTACGGGTGAGCGAGAAGCGGATGGTGTCGTTGGCGAGGTCCCGGTTGACCAACGGGTTGAACACTTGGGCCTTGATGGAATTGGCCGCGTTGGCGGTGGTGGAGCGCGTCGCGGAGCGGAACGCGAGATCGGGCGCCGTGGCGGAAGGATTGGAGAAGACAAAGGCGACCAGGTCGAAGATCTGGTTCTGGCCGATGAGCGGTCCCTCGAAGGTGGTGCCGGCGACCTGTGCGGCGGCGGCAGGATTGCGGGCCGGGTCGTCATAGAAGGTCCAGTCGAAGCCGGGGCGGCCGGCGGCCTCCCAGAAACTGGAGATGCTGTTGAAGGGTAGCACCGTGATCGGCCGGTTGGCCCGGGTGCGCCCCGTCTCGAAGTTCATCCGCAGGGCGGTGGAGCGGAAGGGCTCGAAGGCCAGCGCGCCATAGATCCGCTCCTTCTTCTCGAAGGCGGGGCGCTGGTTAAAGCGTTCATCGTCGTGCAGCGCGGCGAGACGGAACGCCAGTTTCTTCGGGATCAGCACCCGGTTGAAATCCACCGTGTTGCGCAGGCTGCTGTTGTCACCGACGCGCACCTCGATCTTGTTCCGGTTCCGGTTGAGGTTGGGCCGGAGGAGCGAGCTATCGACCACGCCGGCGGGGTTGCCCACGCCAAAGAGGATGGCGTTGGGGCCGCGGTTCACCGTCACGTTCTCGACATTGTAACCGTCGGTGGCGATGTCAGTCGTGTAGAAGTTGCGGGTGAAGTTCGGCGCCCCGAGGCCGCGGGTGCGGCTGCTGTTCTGCACATTGACGCGCGGGCCGTTGCCGTTGACTTGGGTCGCGTTGATGTCGTCGGAAGCCCCGGAGAAGTTACCGCCGGCGCCCGCCGCCTCCATGCTGGTGGCGAAAACCAGCAGGTCGCTGGAGCTGGTGGCGCCGATGTCGTTGAGGAAATCCCGGGTGTAGATCGAGATCGAGGCGCCGAGGTCCTTCACCGGCGTGTTCAGGCGCGAGCCGGCCAGCGTCGAAGTCGCCTGATAGCCGGTGTCCTGGCTGGCGTTGACGACGAAAGGCGACAGTTCGATGACTTCGTCGTCGGGTCTGGCCGCGACGGACGGCGGAGGGGTGGGACTGGGCGCGGCGGTCTGGGCGGACAACGCACTGGCAAGCAGGGCGGTCAATCCGAGCAGGCGGCCGAAGCCGTCCGGGGGGCGATGGGTGATCATGGTTTGTGTGGGGTTGGGGTTAGGTCGGGAAAATGGGTCACCATGCGCGGTCAGGCGGAGGGTGATGATAGGCCCGGCGGGCGGGCGATTCGAAGCACTGCGGTCGCTGGAGAAAAGATACGGACACGCGGGACTCAGGGGCACACGCCATTGTTACCATATTGCCCGTGCCGGGACCGGTTGCCAACCCACGGAAATACGGGGAGGGTATGACACCAGAATTGAATCGACCGCCGCGGGCGGACAGACGCTGATTACCCACCCACAAAAACATGAATTCCCCCTCCTCTTGCTCTCCCGGTCGCGCGGTCGGTCCGCGGTTGTTCGTCATGATGGTGCTGCAATTCTTCATCTGGGGCGCCTGGCTGCCGCTGATCTGGAGCTACATGGGCGGCCTCGGCTTCACCGGCACGCAGATCGCCTGGGTGGGCAGCGCTTTCGCCATCGCGTCGATCCTGGCCATCTTCGTTGGCAACCAGTTCGTGGACCGGCGTTTTTCCGCCGAGCGCTTCATGGCGGGCAGCCATCTGGTCGGCGGACTCGCGATGCTCGGGCTGTATTTCACCCGGGATTTTCCGACGTTCTTCGTCCTGATGCTGGTCCACTCCATCTGCTACGTGCCGACGATCTCGGTGGCGAATTCGCTGGCGTTCACCCATCTGAAGGACGCCCGCCGTGAGTTCGGACTCGTGCGGATGGGCGGGACCATCGGGTGGATCCTCGCCTCGTGGCCGCTCTATTTCGTGCTGCAGGACGTGCAGGGCGCGGCGCTGGAACGCGCCCTCAGCTACATTTTCCTCGTGGCGGGCGGCGGCTCGGTGCTGCTGGCCGGCTTCAGCCTGCTGTTGCCACACACGCCGCCCCGCACGGTGGTGGAGGGGACGGGCGGGAAACTCGCCTGGCGCGAGGCCTTGAAGTTCCTCGGGACGACCCCGTTCCTGCTCGTGCTCTTCGTCGTCACTTTCATCGATTCGACCATCCACAACGGTTACTTCCTCGTGGCGGGCGGCTTCCTCGGCCAGATCGGCATCAAGCCGGAGAACATCATGCCGATCATGAGCATCGGGCAGGTGGCGGAGATCCTCACGATGGCCGGACTCGGCCTGGCGCTGAAACGGCTCGGTTGGAAATGGACGATGATCATTGGCATCCTCGGGCATGCCGGCCGGTTCCTCGTGTTCGCCTTTTTTAGCGAAAGCATCCCGACGGTCATCGCGGTCCAGGTGCTGCACGGCATCTGCTATGCGTTCTTCTTCGCGACGGTTTACATCTTCATCGACGTGGCATTCCCCAAGGACGTGCGCACGAGCGCGCAGGGGTTGTTCAACCTGCTGATCCTCGGCCTGGGCGACCTCGCGGCGAAGTGGCTTTTCATCCCGCTGCAGGCCTCGCTGACCCACGACGGGGTGGTGGACTACCAGAAACTGTTTCTCGTGCCGTCGGGCCTGGCCTTGGCGGCCGCGGTGCTGCTGCTTGTGGCCTTCCGCCCGCCGGCGTCGCTTGACGACGCCCCTGCAAAGGACTGAGTCATTCCGGCTGAGGCTGGATCGGCCCGGCCGGTTTCAATTCAAGCCATCATGCAACGCTGAACATTTCTGGCCCATGGTGCGGCCCTCGCCGGTCTGGCCGGCTTGGGCACCTTGCCGGCGGCCCACGGCGGTGCCAAGTTTACCTCCATGATGAGCAATGCCATCCGCAAATTTCTGGCCGGCCTCGCCGGCTTCGCAGGCCTGCTGCTTTCCGCACCCGCCGTGGAGCGCGAACTGCTGCCGCCGCAGCCGGCCGGCCCGGCCGCCTGGTCGGCGCACTGGATCGGCGCGCCCGATGTCGCGAGCGGCACCAACCTCATGTTCCTCGCGCGGCGCTCCTTCGCGCTCCCCTGGCAACCCGAGCGCGCCGTCATCTACGTCACCGCCGACAGCCGCTATCAGTTGTTTATCAACGGCACCTTCGTGCAGCGCGGCCCGGCCCGCAGCGCCGCGCACCACCAATCCTACGACGCCATCGACGTCGCCGCCCACCTGCGGGCCGGGCCGAACGTGCTCGCGGTGCGCTTTCACCACACCGGGCTCACCCCCACCTATCACGAACCGACGCGCCCCGGTCTGCTCGTCCAACTGGAACTCGCGCGCGGCGCCGATACGCGCACCATCGGCACCGACCGTCAGTGGAAAATCATCCGCGATCCCTCGTGGGACACCGGGGCCCCGCGCCTCAACCGCTGGCACGATGCCGCGGCCGACCTCGTGGATCTGCGGCAGCGCCCCGATGATTGGACCGCTGGCGCCTTCGATGACACCGCCTGGCCGGCCGCCGGCTCGCTCCTGCCCGGCCGCATCTCCGCTGACAAGGGCGACACCCAGATCCCGGCTGTGCTCTGGTGGCCGGAGCCGCAGCCCGACGCCGTGCCGCAGGCGATCATGCCGCCGTGGGTCGCCCTCGTCCCGCGCGAGCTCCCGGCGCTGCTCGAGACCGCCGTGCCGGCCAACCGCGCGGTGCTCGCCGGCCGCCTGGATGACGCCGCCGCCGGCGCGCCGGGTGCCGGCCGCCCCGTCCCGCGTTTCACCGACCTGCCGGTGCTCAAGCTGCCCCCGGTCACCGCGTCCGCCGACGCCCCGGCGGCGATCCCCGGTTTGGCGGATTACACCCGCGGCGCGGCCCCGCTCGTGCTGCCCGGCGACGGCGGCCGGAGCAGCTTTGTCCTCTTCGATCTCGGCGAGGTGCACAACGGCCTGCCGCGCCTCGATCTGGAGGGCCCGGCCGGCACCATCGTGGACGTGCTGTGCGCGCCCTTCCTCGTGAACGGGGTCTTCGATCCGGGGCTCATGAATTCGCTGCACGCCGACCGCCTCGTGCTCTCCGGCCGGCGGCAGCAGTGGGAGGCCTTCTACTTCAAGCCCGCGCGCTACCTCGCCG
>JBDKHE010000267.1:0-4570 GCA_039797805.1 Verrucomicrobiota bacterium | reverse complement strand
CCGTTGCCTTCTTCGCCACCGAGGAGAGCCACGCCAATTACCGGCTGCAGGTCGAGTGGCGCTGGCCGGGCAAGACGGGCAATGGCGGTATTCTTTTGCATATCGTTTCTGGTCCCAAGGACCGCGCGTGGCCGGAATGCTTTCAGGTCCAGCTGAAGCACCAGGCGGCCGGTGACATGATTCCCATGGCCGGTGCGACCTTTGCAGAGAAATTCTCCACGCCGGCCGGCGCACCGACCCCATTCCTCGGACACGCGGCACCCGTCAGTGAGAAGCCCGCCGGGGAATGGAACATGGCGATCGTGGTCTGTCGTGGCGATACGATCGAGGTGACCATCAACGGCGTCGTGCAAAACCGGGTGACCGGTTGCTCGCTGCAGGCGGGCCGCGTCGGATTCCAGCTGGAAGGCACACCCTTCGAGCTGCGCAACCTGAGCATCACCCCGCTGGACTGAGACGACGGCGTTACAGCCGGCACCGCACCCTTTCAGGCGATGAGCAGCCCTTCTGAATCAAAAGCACCAGCGTCCGGTCCGATCCACATCGTGATTTCCCGACGGGTGCGCCCGGGTTGCGAGGCGGCGTATCAGCAGTCGCTCCGGGAGTTTTTCCAGACGTCCTTCGGACACGAGGGTGTGCTTGGCGCCAGCATGCTGGTGCCGCCGCCCGGCTCGGGCTCGCGGGAGTTTGGCATCCTGCGCACCTTCGCCAGCGAGCGGGATCGCGATGCCTTTTATGCCTCGGCCTTGTTTCAGGACTGGGACCGCAAGGTGGCTCCGCTGACCGAGGAGGGCGGACGTTATCGTCAGCTGCACGGGATGGAGGCCTGGTTCCGCTCGCCCCAAAGTGCGCCGGCCCGCTGGAAGATGGCCCTGCTCACCTGGCTGGCGGTGTGGCCGGTGACCTTGGTCATGCGGGCCTTGCTCGCTCCGGTGGTGGGCGCGTGGATGCCGGCGGTTCTGTTGACCGGCCTGATCACCGGCGGAGTCGTGGTTGTCCTCACGTGGGTGGCGATGCCGTTGCTGGTGTCGGCGGCAAGCCGCTGGTTGCAGCCGCCGGTGCATCCGGCCCTTGGTGAGGAAAAGCAGATTCGGGACGGGCAGGGTGGGGTGTGAGGTAGGGGCGGTTGCTCTCAACCGCCTTGGCTTTTTCAAGTTAATCATCATTAGCCCAGTTCGACCCCGTCACAGAGCTCACAGAGTTCGGTAGGAGTGCACGGAGCAAAACGGATCGCGTGGTGATCCGCGCATCTGGATTTACCTGCTGGCTGAAGGGACCTTCGGGCAATTCTCTGCGGCATTTCTCTGTGTGCTCCGTGCTTATCTCGGTGCACTCTGTGTCTAACGGCTGTTTTGTGGATCATGCGTCGATAGGATTCAAGGCACAGCCCGCAGGGACGCGGGCTCTCCACCTCTGCCGCCATGCCTAGCGTGCCTCTCTCCGCTTCTCTTTCTCAATCCCGCACCGTTTTCAGGCCGAGCCGGGCGATTCGGTCGATCAGCTGCGGGTAGGTCAGGCCGGTCTTCATGGCCGATTGGGCGAAATCCTCGTCGGGGGCCAGAATGGGGTTGGGATTGGCCTCGATGAAGTACACCTCATTCTGCGGGGTCAGGCGCAGATCAATGCGCGCGTATCCGTCGATCGTGAGGAGGTGGTAGATGCGTTTGCAGACGTTCTCGATGTGGCGCACCAGTGCCGGCTCAAGACCCTCGGCGAAGCGGTTTTCCAAGCCCCACTTGGCGCGATAGGCCTCGTCCCATTTCGCCCGGTAGGTGGCGATCTTGGGCTCGTCGGGTGGCACCTCGCGGAACACCAGTTCGCGGATGGGGAACACCTGCAGGCGGTGGTTGCCCATGATGCTCACGTAGAGCTCGCGGCCCTCGATGTACTCCTCGGCGATGACGTCGTTGTCGAGTTTCTCATGAATGAACTGCACGCGCTCGGCAAAGAGGGCGTCGTTCTCGACGAAGGAGGCCTGCGAGATGCCGTAGGAGGCCTCCTCTTTCAGCGGCTTGACGAGGAGGGGAAACTGCAGGTGTTTCGGACGCACGGGGCGTTTGCCGCGCGGAATGATGACGAAGTTGGCCGTGTGGATGCGGTGATAGCTGAGGATTTTCTTGGAGATGCCCTTGTGCTTGCAGAGGGTCAGGCCCGAGGTGCCGCAACCGGTGAAGGGGATGCCCTGCATCGCCAGAAACGCCACGATGTGCTGGTCAAAGGCGCGATTGTTCCGGAACTGGTCGGCCAGGTTGAAGATCACGTCGGGGCTGAAGGTCTGGAGCTTTTGCCGCAGCAGATCGAGATCGTCGAAGATCGCCTGATGCTCGTTGGGATAGCCGAGTTCGTTCAGCGCGGCGAGCACGCCGGCCTCGGTTTTCCAGTCAGCGGTCTTCAGTTCGGCGCCCAAATCCTCGTTGAGGGTCGTGGGGCGGATGGCGTCAAACAGGGCGAGCACTTTCAATTTCTTGGCCATGGCTATTTTGTGCGTTTGAATTTTCCGGTGAACAGGTAGTTCATCACCAGCGTCGTGATGTAGGCCGCCACCGGCAGGTCGGGCACCGGCGCGCCCGGGACGAGGTGCAGGTCGAGCTGGTCGCACCGGTCGATCAGGCGGGCGAGGAGCTTGTTGACGCGGTATTTCTTTTCGTTGGTCGACTCACAGACCGCGTCCATCAGGTCGCGCCGTTTGGTCCGCAGGTAGCGGGAGGCCTTGAGGGTGGGTCCGGCCTCCGGGGCGCCGGGGAAGAGCTGACGCAGGTCGCGGTCGTAGAAGTCGGGGTAGGTGTCCTCATACAGCTTCCGCTTCCGGGCGTAGTAGGTCTTCAGCTTGATGTTCAGGCAGTGAAAGTCCCGGTAGCGGTATTCCGGCTGGTAGGGCGCCAGCTTGCCGGCGAGCGAGCGCATCAGCTCGTCCACGTACTCCAGTTTCTGCAGGGCTTTCCAGCCCTTGAAGCGGGTGCGCCAGTCGAGCCCGGGGGTCAGCCATACCGCAAAGGTCTCGGCAAAATCCTCGTCGGGGTGGCTCTGCGCGTACCAGTCGTCGAGGTGGACGACGTAGGAATGGCTGTAGGGCCGCGGCCGGTAGAACTCGGGGGTCGTGTTGTTGGAGGTGAGTCCGAAGGTCTGCTGCCACTTCTTTTTCCGCGTCAGCTGAAAGGCGTAGGCATAGGCGTGGGCCGCCTCATGGCGCATCAGCCGCATGAACCACTCGGGGCTCTCGCCCTCCACCTCGAGCATCATGGTGCGCTCCAGCCGGCGGAGGCGCTCATGTGTCAGGAAAAACGGAACGAAGATCGCCGGGATGCCGACCGGCACGAACCACTCGTCGCCCACATGGCACGGCGGATGAAAGACCAGACCCTTGGCCGACAGCTCGTCGTGCAATTGCTGCACGAGGGCCTGCAGGGGCGTGTCGGTGAGGGTCAGCCCGAGCTGGACGATCTTCTTCTCGAGCAACGCTTCGTCGCCCAGATCGACCCAGGAGGTGGTTTCCATGGCGGATAGGTAAGCGGAGGGTCCGATCGCCTACAAGCCAGCAGCGAGGAATTTGCAGCCCAGATTCGGGCGCGGTGGGCCGGCGCTTGGTCTGGCGCAACTTCCTTCGTCGTCACCAAGGCAACACACCCCGCCCTGCGGGCACCCCTCTTGATAGAGGGGACTTCCGGACCCGTTGATTGGGTCCCCTCTAGGAAGAGGGGTGGCGCGAAGCGACGGGGTGTGTCGCTTCTTTGCGTAGTCCCCAATAAGAGGCTGGTCTCCCGACTAGCCGCGGCCGGTCGGGAGACCGGCCCTCCAAGGAAAACCCGTTCGCGCAAAGTTTGCGCGGAACGCCCAATTGTATTTCCTGACGTCATCCGATGAAATACTCCTTCCTGCGCGCACCGCTCGCTCTGGCCATCCTCCCTTTACTGCTCGTGCTGGCCGGCTGCTCCAAACGCGAAACTCCGGTCGTCGAAGGTTACCGCACCCAGACCCTGCAACTGGGTAATCTCTCCGAGCCCAACGATCTCGACCCGGCCATTCTGGACAGCCAGCAGACCTTCAACATCGTTATGGCCCTGATTGAGGGCTTGTGCCAATACGACGCCAAGACGGGAGACCCCGTGCCGGCCGTGGCCGAGCGGTGGGAGGTGTCAGCGGACAACCTGACCTGGACCTTTCATCTGCGTCCCACGGCGCGCTGGTCCAACGGCGACCCGGTCACGGCAGGCGATTTTGTCTACGCCTTTCGCCGGAACCTCAGTGCCGGTCTCGGCGCCGAATACGCGAGCATGCTCTTTTGCCTGGAAAACGCCCAGGCCTTCTACCAGGGCAAGACGAAGGACTTTTCCACCGTGGGCGCCGTGGCGGCTGATGACCATACGCTGGTGCTGCGTCTTGGTCACCCGGTGCCTTACCTGCCGAAGCTGGTCTGTCACTCCATCTGGTTTCCCGTGCATCAGGCCACGATCGAGAAATTCGGCCGGATCGACCAGCGCGGCACCCTCTGGACGCGACCGGGCAACTACGTCGGCAACGGCCCGTTCATCCTCAAGGAATGGCAGCCCCAGCAGATCATCCGCGTGGTGAA
>JBDKHE010000266.1:0-3055 GCA_039797805.1 Verrucomicrobiota bacterium | reverse complement strand
GTCTGTAGACAAGATGGGGTTCGAGGAAGCCTCGCCCATCCAGACCGCGGTGATTCCGCATGGTCTGGCCGGTCGCGATGTCGTGGGCCAGTCGGCCACGGGATCAGGCAAGACCGCGGCTTTCGCCATCCCAGCCATCGAGAAGGTGGACGTGACGCTCAGGAAGGTGCAGGTGCTCGTGTTGTGCCCGACCCGCGAGCTGGCTGTGCAGGTGGCGGAGGAATTCGGCAAGCTGGCCTATTTCAAGAAGGGACTGATGGAGGTTCCGATCTACGGCGGACAGAGCTACGAGCGGCAATTCCGGGCCCTCGAGGCCGGTGCCCAGGTGGTCATCGGCACGCCCGGTCGCGTGATGGATCACATGGCTCGTGGCACGCTGCGCCTGGATGCGCTGAAGGTCATCGTGCTGGACGAGGCCGACCGGATGCTCGACATGGGTTTTCGCGATGACATCGAGCACATCCTCAAGTCCGTGCCCGAACAGCGGCAATGTCTCTTCTTCTCGGCAACGATGCCGCGCATGATCCAGGAGCTCATCAAGCGTTACACGCGGGATCCGGCCTGGATCAGGATCGAGGCGCATGCGCAGAACGCCCCGCAGGTGGAACAGATCTACTTTGAGGTGGACCGCCGCTCCAAGATCGAGCTGCTCACCCGGCTCATTGATCTGCACGATTTCCGGTTCGGCATCATTTTCTGCAGCACCAAGATCATGGTCGATGAACTGGACGAGCACCTGCACGCCCGCGGCTACGCCGTGGACCGGCTGCATGGCGACATCACGCAGGCGCAGCGCACCCGGGTGATGGACAAGTTTCGCCGCCACGGTTTTGAATTCCTAGTGGCCACCGATGTCGCCGCGCGCGGACTGGATGTCGACGACTTGGAGGTCGTGTTCAACTTCGACCTGCCGAATGACGCCGAAGATTACACGCACCGGATCGGCCGCACCGGCCGGGCGGGCAAAAAGGGCATGGCCTTCACCTTCGTTGCCGGCCGCGAGCTCTATAAGCTCCAGAATATGGTGCACTACGGTCGGTTGAAAATTCGCCGCGAGCGCGTGCCTTCTCTCGACGAGGTCGAGGAGGCCAAGGGCAACGTCTTCTTTGAGAAGCTGCGCCTCACCCTGGAGGAGAAGAAGTTCAAGTCTCACGACCAGATGGTCGACCGCTTGATGGAGCAGGGCTACACCAGCACGGATATAGCCTCGGCCTTGATCCATTTGATGCAGGGAGAAGCCGCCGAACCGGCAAAGCCTGCGGCCAAGCAGCGCACTGAGCGTACTGCCGCCATCGCGGCCAACGAGGCTCCGGTGCCCCCGGAAAGCGGACCGGTGTCCAAACCGGCGGCGGTGGCCCGCGAGACCGTGCCTCCGGCGAGGAGCGAACGTCCCAAGGATTACCCGCCGTCGGAAAAGGCGCCCACGGGTGACCGTTTCGCCGCGCAGAAGCGCACCTACGAACGGAAGCCGCGGACCGGCCGCGAGCCGGGTTTCTCCGTGGTGTCCTTTAATGTTGGTCGCCAGCACCTGGTCACGCCGGCCGACCTCGTCGGCAAAATTGCTGGTGTCACGCGCCTCCCGGCGAATGTGGTCGGAGCCATCGACATCCATGAGGAGCATACTCACGTCGACGTCGTCTCCGAGCACGCCGAACTGGTCATCGCCAAGCTCGCCGGCATCCGCATCAAAAACCAGTCGCTCAAGCTGGCGATCGTGCCTCCGGGCACGGAGTGATGCCGGCCTAGAGTTCTCTCGGCGGACCCGAATCCGGGTGCCGTCCGAGGGGTGCCGGCTCAGGTTTTGAACGCTCGCATTGAACGGCGGCAGCAGTCGGAAGGGAGTTCCTCGCGACCCGGCCGCGTCTGCGTGCGCCAGGGTCGCCGTATCGTCACGGAGCGTGACTTGACAGGGCTCTGCCGCGCGCGTATTTCCAAGGCCCGTTGCGTATGGAAGCCGTTCTCGATCAGCCGGTCCTTGTGCTGAACCGCCTCTGGCAGGCGGTTAACATCATCGCGGCGCGTCGCGCCTTCGCGCTGCTGGCCCGGGAACATGCGCAGGTGGTGCACCAGACGGAGGATAACTTCCGCACCTTCTCGCTGATGGACTGGATCGATTTCTCCGATTACAATCCCCCCGTCGAGGCATTGGAGACGGTCCGTACGATCAACCGCAGCATTCGGTTGCCGCGGGTCATTCTCCTCACGTTTTTCGACAAGCTGCCCTGCAAGGAAGTGAAGCTGACCCGCAACAACGTCTTCGAGCGCGACGACGACTGCTGCCAGTACTGCGGCCATGTCCTGCCGCGCGAGCAGCTGAATCTGGATCACGTCATCCCGCGGCATTACGGCGGCAAGACGACCTGGGAAAACATTGTCTGCTCGTGCATCAAATGCAATTCGCGCAAGGCGAACCGGCTGCCGC
This sequence comes from Verrucomicrobiota bacterium, assembly GCA_039797805.1. Taxonomy (GTDB): domain Bacteria; phylum Verrucomicrobiota; class Verrucomicrobiia; order Opitutales; family Opitutaceae; genus Lacunisphaera. The sequence goes on along the minus strand of JBDKHE010000266.1, from coordinate 633 downwards.
ATGAGGCGCACATGCGTCTCGTGCGCAAGCCGGTCAAACCGAAGTGGCGTCCGGTCATCAGCCTGATGCTCAGCAATCACAGTCACGAAAAGTGGAAGGACTTTCTCGACGTCGCCTATTGGAACGTCGAGCTCGAGGAATAAGCCGGGTACCACCCCAACAGCGGGATTGCGTAGCGGGTGCCGGCAACTAGCGTGCGGGCATGCTCGAAAGCCTGGTTATGACCATCATCGGGGCGGACCGTCCCGGCCTTGTGGAACTGATCGCCGCCCAGGTGGCTGATCACGGCGGCAACTGGCTGGAGAGCCGGATGTGTCATCTCGGGGGACGTTTTGCCGGCATCACGCGCGTCACGGTGCCGGCCGATAGGCTGGCCGAGCTGAAGCGGGCCTTGCACGGACTGGAAGCGGACGGCCTGCGCATCGTCGTGGAGAGCGGCACGGCCGCCGGGCCGGCCAGCGGCATCGCCGCCACCCTGGAGGTGGTCGGACACGATCGTCCGGGGATCCTTCGGTCGGTCACCGGAGTGCTGGCGGCCCATGCGGTGAATGTTGAGGAGCTCGCCTCCGAATGCGTGAGTGCCCCGATGGGAGGCGGCGAACTCTTTCAGGCCCGGGCCCGGATTCTGGTGCC
>JBDKHE010000265.1:0-3731 GCA_039797805.1 Verrucomicrobiota bacterium | reverse complement strand
ATGTTCTGGCCGTCCCTGACGCCTTCGGGGGACTCCGTGGCCTTGCGGGCGGCGGCGAGTGCGATGTCGTATTTTTTGAGTGAGTAGGCGGTGTAAGCGAGGGAGAGCTGGGCCTGATAAGGCTTGCTCAGGTTGCCCTTGGCGATGGCGGCCTGAATGTGCGGCAGGGCCATGTCCGGCTTGTCGAGAGAAGTGTAGGCCTGACTGATGAGGAACTCCAGCTGACCGGATTCAGGAAAGGCTTTCGTGCCCTCTTTGAGGGCGGCAATGGCCTTCAGGGGGCGCTGCAGTTGCTGATAGCAGAGGGAGAGCAGTTCCCAATTCTTGGTGTCGTTCTCGATCTTCCCGCTGGCTAGATCGGCTTCCAGCAGTTCGGCGGCCTTCTCGTACTGACCGATGTTGAAATAGATACCCACCAGGTTGTAATGATCCTTGGGTGTGTCCATGAACCCGTGCGCTTGCGCCCGTTCAATGGTGAGAATGCTGCGGATGCTATTCTCCTGAGCCTTCATCTGATTCTTGCCCTCATAGCCGGCTCCCAAGGCGAGGTACATGCCGGCGAGCTGCTGCCAGTAGGTGCTGCTGTCGGACTTTTGCTTGATCAGAACCTCGAGTAGTTCGGCGGCTTCCTGATTTCGGTCAAGTTGCTGCAAGCAAACGAGCTTCAGGATGTAAAACGTATCCTTCGGCCGCGTGGTGAGATGCATACCGATGTCCAGCTGCTCCAAGGCGCTCTTGAGCAGAGCGTGATCGGGTTTATCGGCATTGATCATCGCCTTGCTGAAAAGGAGCTGGGCGTAAATCAACTGGGCATCCGCCGTGGTGTTGGGTGTGATTTTGAGCCAGCGGACCATGGCCTTCTCGGCCTTGTCGTAGTACGAGGCGACGAGACTGGCGTTCTTGGTCTGCGTCGCTTCCTGGAAGTAGAGCTGAACCAGGAAGAAATACAGTTCGCGGGTGATCCGCTCGTCGAAATAGGTGGGATTGTTGGCCTCAGACAGGGTAAGGCTGCGCTCCATGGGCTCGATGGACTTGGAGAACTCTCCCTGTTGGAGGAAGACCTGCATCTTGAGCTGAAGCAGATAGGCCATGTCATAGCCGTTGGGCGGGAGCTTTGCGATCACCGCATCGAGCACGTTGAGCGCCTCGGTGTAGTTCTTGGCGTCCATCGCCGCCTTGTACTTGGGCAGGCTTTCCGAGGTGCTATCCTGGAGGGAATACTCGCGCGGAGCCGACTGGGCTGCCAGGGCGACGGCGAGGGTGGCAGCACCGACAAGGGCGCAAAGCCTGCGAATGAGTGGAGAGTTTGAAATCGACATGGCGGCGGGTTACTCGGTCGCGTTAAATTCGAGGAGCTGCGAGGCGCGAACATTCACAACGCGGCCACCCTTGCGGCCCGGCTTGAATTTCCATTTCTGCACGGCCTGAAGGGCGGGCATTTCGAATTCGCGATGGCTGGAACGGACAATCTGAGTCTGGATCACGTCGCCCTCGGTATTGATGATGAATTCGACGACGACCGAGCCATTGATGCCGGCGCGGCGCATATCGTAGGGGTAAGACGGGGCAGGGCGGACGCGGGCCACGGGCTGCTGGTCAAGGTCACCGACGTTGAAGAGATTGCTGATGCCCTTGCCGAAGTTGGCGCCGGGCTTGGTGACGGGAATCGTGATGGCGCCCTTGTTGGCGGTCAGGCCAGGAGGAGGCGGCGGCTGGATAGGCTGCGTAAAGGCGTTGACCGGAACGACGGAAGGCAGGTCGACCAGGCTGGGAGGGGCCATGATGTTCTCCACCGGGGTGTCATCGAGATCGACGACCTTCTCCTCGGGTTCTTCGTCCAGGGGAGGCATTTCAAACTGCACAATTTCTTCCTTCTCCTCCACCTTCTTGGGCGGGGGCGGGGCCTTGTGGTTAAAGGCGTAAAGGAAGGTGGTGTGGAGCGCGATGGAAACCACGATGCCAATGATGAGATCTCTGTTCATGGCTGATTATTTGCCGGTGGGGCGCGTACGGGTTTCGACCGAGAATTTGTTGATGCCAGCCTTGCGGACCTCGTCGAGGACGGCGACGGTCAGGCCAAAACGGGCCTTTTCGTCGCCGGAGATCAGAATGCGGGGGTCTTCGGTCTGGGTTTTGAAGAAGGCCAAGCGGGAGGGTACCTCGCCCATGTCGATCAGTTCCTTGTTCCAGAAAATCGCGCCGTCGCCGGAGACTTGAATCGTCACGTTGTCGTTCGGATTTGGCGGCGTCGGCGAGGGTGGTGCAGCCACCGGCAGGTCGACGGGAACCGATTGGATGCGGTTGAGCGACAGAGTGAAGAGAACGAAGGTGGCGAGCAGAAAGAAGATAACGTCAATGAGAGGGATGATCTCAATGCGTGCTTTCTTGCGAACCGGAATTTTGATTTTGGTGCCTTCCATGTTGTGGGCTGGTGTCTGTAATACGCGCCAGCGGCGTAGATATTAGGAGGGATGGGCTTATTTCACGCGGGTCTCGATATAGACCTTGGTGAAACCGGCCTTGCGGGCCTCGTCGAAGACGTAGACCGCCTGCGCAAAGAAGGCGCGCTCATCTCCATTGATCAGAATACGTCCCTCAGGTTCATCGCGCTTGAACTGCTGCAGCCGGGTGAGGAAGTCGTCGAGGGTGACGAGGTCCTTGTTCCAAGCCAAGGTGCCTTCATCGGTGACGCTGACGGTCACCGTGCCAGCAGGGTCGCGCGGCTCGCTGGTTTCGGCCTTAGGAAGCAGAACGTTGATGCCGTTGGACTTGTTGAGGGAGAGAGTAAAGAGAACGAAGGTGGCGAGCAGGAAGAAGATCACGTCAATGAGAGGGATAATCTCAATGCGTGCCTTCTTTGTGCCACCCGGGCCGGATCCGCCACCACCGTGCATGACGTTAGTGTGTAGAGGTTAGCAAGTCGGAGAGCGCCGCTTAGCGGACGCTCGTCTCGGACTTGTTGAGAATGATCTCGAGGGAGTTGGAGGCGTCCTCAACTTCGTGGCGGGCCTCATCGAGACGGGCATTCAGGTAGTTGAAGGGCAGCAGGCCGGTGATGGCGATGGCCAGACCGCAAGCGGTAGCGATAAGGGCCTCGGCCACACCACCGGTGATCTGACCGGCGGCGGAAGCGATGTCGCCGCCGGAGAGGGCGCCGAAGGTGTTCATCATGCCCGTCACGGTACCAAGAAGACCGAGGAGAGGGGCGGCGGTGATGCAGGTGTCGAGCGTCGGCAGACCCTGGCTGAAACGCTGCATCTCCTGGTTGGCGGCGCGGGTGAACGCGTTGCCGAGGGAGTGTTCCTTGTGCGTGATGGCGTAAACCAAGATGCGCGCGACAAAGTCCTGGCTCTTCTTGCCCATCTCGACCGCGCCGCTGATATCATTGGCTTCGACGCGCTCAAGCATCTTGTCGACGAGATCAGGTTGGCGGCGGGCATTTTCGCGGAAGATGAAAATGACGCGCTCAATGGCGACCGTGATCATCAAGAAGGAGACGAGCAGAATCGGCCACATGATGGGACCACCGTGTTTGAACAACTCCATCGGAGTCTGGTTCATCAGGAATGCGAGAGGCATTTGTGCAGAGATCATAGTGTGAGTGTGAGTTTAGTACTTTTCGGGGATTGAGATTTTCCTGTCGGAAAGGGTGGGGGCGTGGGGCTTTGGGAAAAATCGGGGGGTAAAATGGAGGAACTTACGTGATCATCAGAGAGGGATTACAAATGCTG
>JBDKHE010000264.1:0-2508 GCA_039797805.1 Verrucomicrobiota bacterium | reverse complement strand
TGATCAAAGCGTGAAAGCGCTCTGGATAAAGGCGGCGAGTTGCTGGCGGTGGATGGCGAGGACGCCCACGGCGGGGGAGGAAGCGGCGGCGCGGCCGGCGTAGACAGCTTTGCGACCGAAGATTTCCTCGAGCTGCGGGGCGATGAAGGACCAGGCCCCCATGTTCTGGGGTTCTTCCTGGCACCAGATGAGGCGGGCGTCGCGACCGTAGGCATCGGCCAGTGCGCCGAGATGGGCGCGGTGCAGCGGGTAGAGCTGCTCGATGCGGACGATCGCCGTGTTTTCGATCTTCTCCTTGTCCCGGTATTCGCAGAGGTCGTAGTAGACCTTGCCTGAGCAGAGGATGACGCGTTCCGCCTTTGCGGGATCGAGCGGGTCGTTCAGGATCTCTTGGAAGGAGCCCTCGGTGAAATCCTCAAGCTTCGAGACGACGGCCGGGTGGCGCAGGAGCGACTTCGGCGACATGATCACGAGCGGCTTGCGGAAATCGCGCTTCACCTGGCGGCGGAGGATGTGGAAGAGCTGGGCCGGCGTGGTGAGGTTGGCGACCTGGATGTTGTCCTCGGCGCAGAGCTGGAGGAAACGCTCCAGGCGGGCGGAGGAGTGCTCGGGACCCTGGCCCTCATAGCCGTGGGGCAGGAGGAGCGTGATGCTGGTCGTGCGCTGCCATTTGGATTCGGAGGAGGCGATGAATTGGTCGATGACGACCTGTGCGCCGTTGGCGAAATCGCCGAACTGGGCCTCCCAGATCACGAGCATGTCCGGGTAGTCGAGGGCGTAGCCGTGGTCGAAGGCGAGCACCGCGGCCTCGGAGAGGAGGGAGTTGTAGACGCAGAACTTGGCCTGGCGCTCCGCCAGCTGGTTGAGCGGGACGTATTGCGAGCCGTTGGTGTGGTCGTTGAACACCGCGTGACGGTGCGTGAACGTGCCACGCTGGCTGTCCTGGCCGCTGAGCCGCACGGGTGTGCCATCGAGCAGGAGGGAGCCGAAGGCGAGGGCCTCGCCCATGCCCCAGTCGAAGGGGCCGCCCTCGCGGTGGGCCTTGGCGCGGTTGTCGACGAAACGCTGGATCTTCGGGTGGACGTTGAATCCTTCCGGCACCTTGGTGAGCGCGGCAAAAATCTGGTCCACCGCCTCGCGGGTGATCTTCGTCTCGACGGCCGTGAAATGGTAGTTGCGCTGGAAGATGGCGGTGGAGCCCTTGTAGGGATCGGGCGCGGCGGCGGCCTTGCGCTTGGCTGTCTTGGTGGCCTCGCGGGCCTTGGCCTTGGCGAGATTCTCGTCGAGCGTGGCGGAGTACTCGGCCTTGATCTCCTCGCCCTCGGTCTCGGTGAGCGAGCCCTCGGCGATGAGCTGGCGGGTGTAATGCGTGGAGACCGGCTCGTGCCCGGCGATCTGCTTGTACATCATCGGCTGGGTGAAGGACGGCTCGTCGGTCTCGTTGTGGCCGTGCTTGCGGTAGCAATACATGTCGATGAACACGTCACGCGACCAGCGGCGGCGGAACTCGACGGCGAGCTGGGCCACCATGCAGACTTCCTCGGGATCGTCGCCGTTCACGTGGAAGATCGGCGCCTCGATCGTCTTGGCGACGTCGGTGCAGTAGCGCGAGGAGCGGGAGTCGATGGAGTCGGTCGTGAACCCGATCTGGTTGTTGATGACGAAGTGCAGCGTGCCGCCGGTGCGGTAACCGGGGATCTGGGAGAACTGCAGCATCTCGGCCACGATGCCCTGGCCGGCGATGGCGGCATCACCATGGATGAGCAGGGGCATGACGAGGCGGCGCTCGGCCGTGTCGCCGCGGTGGCGCTGGCGCGCCCGGGCCTTGCCTTCCACCACCGGTCCGACGATCTCCAGATGGGAGGGGTTGGCGGCGAGGCGGACCTCCACCTTCTTGCCCGAGGTCGTCGTGAGGATGGATTCGTAGCCGAGGTGGTATTTCACATCACCGTCACCGGCGACCGTGTCGGGCACGTAGTTGTCGGAGAACTGCTCGAAGAGGAGGTCAAACGACTTGCGCATGACGCTGCACAGTACGTTGAGGCGGCCGCGGTGGGCCATGCCCATGACGATCTCCTCGATTTCCACCGTCGGGCAATGGTCGATGACGGCGTCCAGGGCCGCGATGATGGTCTCGCCGCCCTCGAGGGAGAAGCGTTTCTGGCCGACGTATTTCGTGTGGAGAAATTTCTCGAAGAGCTCGGCCTTGTGCACCCGGCGCAGGATGCGCGCCTTCTGGGCCTTGGTGAAGTCGGGTTCCAAGAGGGTGGATTCGATGCGTTCCTGCAGCCAGCGGCGGCATTCCTGATCCTGGATATGGGTGTATTCGACGCCGGTGTGTTCGCAGTAAGTCTGGTTGAGCTGGGCGAGGAGATCGCGCAGCTTCAGCTGCCCGCCGCCGCGGAAGTTGCCGACGTCAAAGACGATGTCGAGGTCGGCATCGCTGAGCCGGAAGCGCTCGAGGGCGAGCTTGGGCGAAGGCGAAGGGGGGCCGGCGAGGGGGTTGAG
>JBDKHE010000263.1:0-9726 GCA_039797805.1 Verrucomicrobiota bacterium | reverse complement strand
TCCCAGAAGCCGATGACGTTGTAGCGCGGGTGGTCGAGCAGGTCGGGTTGGGTGCGCTTCTGGACGGCGCGCGTGATGGGCACGCGGCGTACCTGCAGGCCGATGTCGCGCAGGGTTTCCGCAAGTAAGGACGTGATCTCGCCGTAATTCTCCCCCGGCGGGTTGACCGTGCGCAGGCGGACGAGCTGCTGCAGGAAGCGCACGAGTTCTTTTTGGTGGCGGGAGAGGTAGCGGACGGGCGTCATGCGGTGGAGGCCCGAGCCAAGCAGGTTAGGCCCGGGCAGGCCAGCCGCGACTGCAGGAAAGGGCCCGGCGGCATCGGTCGCCCGCCGAGGTTGATTTTGACAGGAGGAAGCCGGTGGGCATCGTGCGGGGCAATGACACTGGCCGACATGCGCAAGGATTATGGGACCCGGGGACTGCTTGAAAAAGACCTCGAAAAGAACCCGTTCCGGCAGTTTGAAAAGTGGTTCCAGGAGGTGGAGGCGGCCAAGGTGACCGAGCCCAACGCCATGTCGCTGGCCACGGTGGACCGCAGCGGCCGGCCGTCGGTGCGCACGGTGTTGCTGAAGGGCTGCGACGGCCGTGGCTTCGTGTTCTACACCAATTACGAGAGCCGCAAGGGCCGCGAGTTGGAGGCCAATGCCAAGGCCTCGCTGCTGTTTCCGTGGATCGCCCTGGAAAGGCAGGTCATCATCGAGGGGACAGTCGCCCGGGTGGCGCGCGAGGAGGCCGAGGTTTATTTTCACAGCCGGCCGCGCGCCAGCCAGCTGGCGGCCTGGGCCTCGCCGCAGAGCACGGCGGTGGCCGGTCGCGCCGTCATTGAGGAAAGCTACCGCGTGGTGGAGAAAAAATACGAAGGCCGCGAGGTGCCGTTGCCCCCGCATTGGGGCGGTTACCGGGTGACACCCGAGACCGTGGAATTCTGGCAGGGCCGGCGCAGCCGGCTGCACGACCGGCTCCGCTATCGGCGTGAGTCCAACGGTGATTGGGTCATCGAACGGCTGGCCCCATGACCGGCGGTGCCCCCGGATTGGGTCTCCGCCCTCAGGGCGGAGCAAAGGCGTTGCACCTTGGAGGGGGATGACCTAGGTAAAGCCGTACATGTTATCCACCCCGTCCACCCCGCCGATTCCCGGCCAGCGCTCGTTGGCCGCGATCGTGTTTACCGACGTGGTCGGATTCAGTGCCCTGATGCAGGAGAATGAGGATTCCACCCTGCGGCTGCTCCGGGAGGATTTTGACACCATCGGGCGGATTTGCACCGAACACGAGGGGTCCGTGCTGAAGACGGTCGGGGACGGCCTGCTGCTGCATTTCACGAGCGCGGTCCAGGCGGTGGCGTGTGCCCTGGCGATCCAGCGCAGTTTTGCCGAGCGCACCCGGAAGCCTGGCCCGGAAAAGACCTTGTTGCACCGCGTGGGCATCCATCTGGGCGATGTCTTCGTCAACAAGGAGGATGTGATGGGCGACGGCGTGAACATCGCCGCCCGCCTGCAGGCGGAGGCGGAGCCCGGCGGCATCTGCATCTCCCAGACCGTCTATCACGTCGTGCGCAACAAGCTGGCCCTGCAGGTCACGCGGCTCGGACCCCGCGAGCTGAAGAACATTTCCCAGGCCATTCCCATCTACAAGCTGCTGCTGAAGGCGCAGACGATGGAGGAGGCCGCCCAGGCGGCGCAGGCGGCGGATCACAAAGAGGAAGGCTCCGTGCCACCCATGATGCTTCCCGCCGTGTCGCGCCGCACCTGGCTGATCGTCGCTCTCACCGTGGCGGTGACGGTGGGCGCGGTCTACGGGTTGCGCTCGTGGACGCGCCTGAAAAACGCCCGGGCCCACGCCCAGGCCGAGCAGGCCGCCCTGAGCGCGCTGATGGCGGAGGAGACGCCGGCCGAGGCCGGACTCCCGCGTCACCAGTACCTGCGGACCCTGGCGGACTGGCGGGCCGAGTTGCGGGACAAACGTTCGCGGGCGCTGGAAGAGTATGATTTTGCGGCGCTGGCGAAGGATCTGGCGGCTCCCAATTCCCCCGTGGCCGGCAAACCGGAGGGCAAGGTCCGCGCCATCGTCCTCCAGCGCACGCGGGGGCTCGTCGGGTGGCTGCAAACCGATCTGCAGAAATACAACCGCAACAACCCGCTCGTGGTGCGCGAGCTGACGGGCACCGCGCCCAAGGAGATCAAGGTGTTTGTCGATACGGCCCGACGTTTGTACTACGCGGAAGGCGGGGCCACCCGTCAGCGGGATTGGGATGACCTGCGGCCCGCGGTGTTGGCGTCCATCGTGGCCGGTGCGATCATCCAGTGCGATCCCTTGCCTTCCAAGGAAGCGGTGCAGGGTGCGCTGGCGTTTGCCGACCTCTACAATTTGCCGGAACTGCCTGCCGCCTTGAAAGAAGGCCGGGCCCAGCGCTTCCTGAAGTGATGTTGCTGCACACCCTGCCCGTTCGCACTGCCGGTGCCGCCGAGAACATGGCGTTGGATTTCCTGCTGCTCCAACGCTACCCCGAGCCGGCGGCCGCGCGCTTCCGGCATTACGGGTGGCGCACCCTCGCCTTCACCTTTGGCCTGAGCCAGACCATGGAGTACATCCGCGCCAATCTCCCGGCCGGCGAAGGCTTCGACCTGTGTCGCCGGCCCACTGGTGGCGGGCTGGTGGATCACCGCAACGACTGGACCTATTGCCTGGTCATCCCGCGCGCCCATGCCCTGTTCGACGCCCCGGCCACGCAGGCCTATCGCGACGTGCACGCGGCGCTGGCGGCGGCCATGCAGGCCCTCGGTCAACCCGTGGCGTTGCAGGAAACGCGTCATCCGACCGAGGAAGGCCCGACCATCTGCTTTGAGCGGCCCGAGTTGTATGACGTGATCAACACCGTCACCCAAACCAAGATCGCCGGCGCGGCGATGAAGCGCAACAAGCACGGCCTGCTCCTGCAGGGATCCATCGAGAAAAGCCGCGTGGACGAGCTGGACTGGGAGCGGTTTCAAACGGAGTTTTCCGCCGGCATCGCCCGCATGCTCGGGGCCGAGGAGACGCCCACGCCGTGGCCGGAATTGAACGAGGAAGAAGTCAGCGGCCTGATCGAGCGTTACAGCAGTCCGGAGTGGATGGAGAACCGGTAAGTCTGACCTCACAGGAGGGAACAGAGAGAACGGAGTCGGAGGGGTTGACCACAGCAGGGAACAAGGCAGCTGGCGACGAATGAATCGGACGGGGTGACGGTGCTTCAGGACATCGCCCTAACTCCGAACCCCCACACCCCGTCGCTGCGCGCCACCCCTCTTTCCCGAGGGGATCCAAACCATCGCAGCCGAAGCCCCTTCTATAATGCCGGATCCTTGCAGCTGAAAATGTAGGGCGGGGGGGTGTAGCCTTGGTCCCGCTCGCTCATTGTGAAGCCTCGCCAAAAAACAGGCACCCCGCCGTAGCAGGGTGCCTTACCTTTGGGTCGACGGCTTGTGCCGGGACTTTAGCGCATAGTTGCGTTGTTATTGGTGCTGCGCCACCCCATGGCAGTTGGCAGCACGGGTTGTGGAGGACGTACCAGGCACGGGGGTAGATCGCTGCTCTGAACCACGGGACCCAGAGTTCCTTTCACGAGAGAAGAATACACCCGAGCGCCCGAAAATCCTAACGATATGTGCCGGGTGAATAACTTTTCCTGCGGCTGGAATGATTGATGCGGCAGGAGAACGACGCCGGCGACAAACGGCCAAGCGGTGCGCCGAGGCGCGGCGCCCCGCCGGACTCGCCGGTCAGGGAGTGCGCACGAGCGTGATGACGCACTCGAGATGGCGCGTTTGCGGAAAGAGGTCGAAAGGTTGCACGGCCGTGAGCCGGTACCCGGCGGCGATGAAGCCCTTGAGGTCGCGCATCTGCGTGGCGGGATCGCACGACACATAGACGACGGCGCGCGGGCCGAAGGCGAAGAGTTGCTGCAAGAAGGACTCGTCGCAGCCCTTGCGGGGCGGGTCGATGATGACGGCGGAATCGGCCGGCGGAAACTCGAGCCCGGCGAAGATCTGGGCGGCATCCCCGGCGCGGAAGGTGGCGTTGGTGATGCCGTTGGCCGCGGCGTTCTCGGTGGCGAATTGCACGGAGGTCGCGCTCAGCTCGATGCCGGCGACCTTTTCGAAGGCCGGGGCACAGCTCAGCGCAAACAGCCCGCTGCCGCAGTAGGCATCCACGAGGTATTTTGCCCCGCTGCCGGCGGCCTGCGCGCGCACATAGGCGGTGAAGGCCGGGAGAATGAACGGGTTGTTCTGGAAGAAGTCGCGGGCGAGAAAGTGGAGCGTGAGCGGGGACGAAGTGCTTGCTTGAGCAATCACCTCATGGATCACGGCGTCGTAGTCGGTGATGACGCCTTCCTGCGCGTGGCGGAGGAGCAGGGTGGAGTCGCGCTTGTACTCGCCGGCGGCGAGCCGGGCGTGGGTCTTGGCGCGCACCTCGGGCAGCTTCGCGTTGATCTCCTCCGTGGCGATGTCACAGCGCGGCACGTCGACGAGTTCGAAGCGGGAACTCTGCTTGAGGAAACCGATGGGATGCAGGCTTTCTGATGGAGGGTCGGCCTCCCGGCCAACCGCGGCCGGTCGGGAGACCGGCCCTCCATGCCCATGACCTGCCCGGAAGTGCGGCGTGATCTTCGAGCGGTAACCGAACTCCCGCGGCGAGCCGATGACGGGGTTCACGGCAAATTCCACCCCGGCCATGTATTTGAGCACTTCCTCCACCTGCTGGCGCTTCCACTTCAGCTGCTCGGCATAGGTAAGGTGCTGGTACTGGCAGCCGCCACAGCGGCCGAAGAGCGGGCATTTCGGATCGATCCGGTGCGGCGAAGGCGTGAGCACCTCCAGCAGGTCGGCCTCGGAATAGTTCTTGTGGTTGCGATAGACCCGGACGCGCACCTTTTCGCCGGGCAGGGTGAAAGGGACCATGACGACCCACCCCGTGACGGGCTGGGTCGCGGGAGCAGGGAGCAGGGAGGAGGGAGCAGGGGCGGGCAACGGGACCCGGCCGAGACCGACGCCGAGATTGGTGAGCGTGGCGATCTCCAGCTCGATCTCGGTGCGATAGGGAAAGGGATGGTCGTTGAATTTCTTTTTGCCCACGAAACACACGAAAGACACGAAACAAGGCAGGGGAAGACAATTCCCCGATCCATGGGCCTGGTAGCCGAGAGACACGAATTGCACGAATGGACACGAATGCAGAAGACAGGGATTCCTTCGGGTAAATCCGTGCAATTCGTGTCTCCGGGGTCTTACGCCAAGTTTGGTTTGGCTCTTTGGTGAATTTCGTGTGTTTCGTGGGCAGTGTCTTTACCGGAAAAAATAACCAGCTTGCAGAATCCGCGCGTCAAACAGCTCGTGAAGCTACGGGACCGGCGGGAGCGCGACGAGGCCGGGCTGTTTCTGGTGGAGGGCTACCGGCAGATCCGCCGGGCCCTGGAGAAGTACATCCGGTTGAACGAGCTCTACTTCAGTCCCGAGTGGTTCATGGGCGAAAACGAGCCAGCGCTGATCGAACAGGCCCGCGCCGCCGGGGCGCAGCTTTTCGAATTGTCGAAGGACGCTTTCGCCAAATGCGCGTACCGCGACCGTCCTGACGGTCTGCTGGCCGTTGCTCCGCAGTGGAAAAACGCCCTGGCCGACCTGAAGCTGTCGCCAGCCCCGTTTCTGCTGGTGGTCGAATCCATTGAGAAACCCGGCAATCTCGGCACGATTCTGCGCAGTGCCGATGCCGCCGGCTGTGACGGCGTGATCGTGTGCGACGCCGTGACGGATGTGTTCAATCCCAACGTCGTGCGCGCGTCGACCGGCGTACTGTTCTCCGTGCCCATCGTCATTGCCGAATCGACCGCCGTCCACGCCTGGCTCAAGGAGAAGGGCATCCGCACGGCCGCCACGACGCCGCACACCACCAATCTCTACACGCAGACCGACCTGCGCGGCCCGCTGGCGATCGTCATGGGCAGCGAACAATACGGGCTGAGCGAATTCTGGATGAAAGGCGCCGACACGCTGGTGCGCATCCCGATGGCCGGCCAGGCCGACTCGCTCAACGTCGCGATGGCGACGATCATCACGCTGTTCGAGGCCGTGCGGCAGCGGAATGGGTGACCAAGAAACCTAAGAATCGTTGGATTGCCGTTATGAAAGCCTCGCTCCTCTTACTTTGCCTGATTCTGGCGAACCGTTGTTTTGGAGCAGACCAATTGAGCAAAGCTGCCGTTTTGATACTTCCTGATAGTATCGAATGTCGGATCGGGGCAGCAAGTTCTCTATCCGGTGAAATGGCATTTAGGTGGGATGAATCCGAGCCCGTTGATATCAGTGTTTGGCGGGATCCTGTACTGGGAAATGAGGACAGGCTGTTGGTACGTATCTCAGTGTTTGATGAAGACGGACGAGAAATGGAACAGCAGTACTTTGTATCAATTCCACCCATGCCCGACGGCACTGTGAGAGTAGGTAAAGCTGAGTACAGAAAGTTCAGGGTTTTTGTCTGGAACGGTGCTGTTGTGTTTCCTCGTACAGGGAATTACTATGCGGTAGCTACTTTCGATGATGCATGGATCGGTAAACTGAACGTGCAGTTCACTACTCCAAAGCGTTGGTTCAGGGTGGTCGAATCTCCTTCAAAGCCAAAGACTACTTAGTTCATCAAACTAACGGAATGAAGGACGAAAACCCAAGAAGGGGCGCCACCGCCTTTTCTTCGATTCTCGAAGCTCGTCCTTTGTCAGTATGTGTTTCCTTTGCGGTAGTGGGCGATGAGCTCTTCGGTGCCTTCGGTCATCGTCATGAGCGGGTGGTAGGCGAGGTCGCGGCGGGCGGCGGTGATGTTGAACCAGTGGTCGGTGGCCATTTCCTTGGCCGCGAAACGGGTCATGGGCGGTTCGCCGGGCCGGCTGGTCAGCCGCCACCAGAATTCCAGCATGCCGCCGGCGGCATACGCGACGGGCAAGGGTACCCGCTGCTTGATCGTCGGCAGGTCCAGGCCGCGTAGCAGTTCGTTGATCCAGTCCCACAGCACGACCGGTTCTCCGTTGGTGATGAAATAGGCGCGGCCCGCCGCGGGATGATCGGGTTGCACCAGGGCGCCCTCGGCAAGCAGGTGGGCGTCCACCACGTTGGAGATGTGCGTGAGGTCGACCTTGTTCCGGCCGGGGCCGATGATCTTCAGTTTGCCGGCGCGGGCCAGGGCGAGCACGCGCGGCACCAGGTTTTTGTCACCCGGACCCCACACGAGGTGCGGGCGAAGGGCGATGGTGGCGAGATCCTTGGTGTTGGCGGCGAGCACCTCCCGCTCGGCGTGGGCCTTGCTCACCGGGTAAGCGCAGGGCGCGGCGGTGCACAGCGGCGCGGACTCGTCGGTGTTGCGCAGGTCCGCTCCACTGAAAACGACACTGGGGGAACTGGTGTAGACGAGACGCGGTACCTTGGCCTCGCGACAGGCGGCGATGATGTGGCGCGTGCCCTCGACATTGACGCGGTGGAAATCCTCCTCGGGGCCCCACACGCCGACGCGACCGGCGACGTGAAAGACCGTGTCCGCTGCGTGGCAACCATGTTGCAGCGCGTCCTTGTCGTGGAGGTCGCCGAGCACGATCTCCGCCCCGCGCTCCTCCAATGCCGGCAAGGGCCGGCGCGTCAGCACGCGCACGCGGCGTCCGTCCGCCAGCAACCGTTCGGCCAGCTGGCCGCCGATGAAGCCGGTGGCGCCGGTGACAAAGACAGGAAAGTTTTTGCGGAGAGAGAACACGGGAAGATCACCCAGGCATAGCACGGATGATTACGACAATAAGGTGGCAGGGCCTAAGGCAGGGTCACCACGGAATACACAGAATACGCGGAAAGGAATGAGAATTTCACGGGAGGAAAAAATGAGAACAGCGTCATGGCGGTGGGCGCTCTCTTCACTCTGTTTGCTCTAGTGCAAAAACGAAATCCGCCGCATCGCGCCGATCAGGATTCACGCGCTCTTGTCCATGGCGAACCAACACACCCCGGCGCTTCGCGCCACCCCTCTTGAAAGAGGGGATTTATGAGCTACGCAGCCGAAGTCCCCTCTATCAAGAGGGGTGCCCGCCAGGGCGGGGTGTGTTGTTGGCGGCATTTTCGGTCGGGTGCAGCTACTCAGGGGATTTCGAAGCCTTTCTGACCCGCCGCCCATTTGGCGAGGGTGAGGCGGTGGATCTTTGCGTTGTGGCGGACGTCGACCGGGAACGAGGGATGAAAGAAGAATCGGAGGATGGCGGCCGTGTGGGGGTGTTGCTGCGCGAGAGTGCGGAGTTCCTGGGCGAGCCGGGATTCGTCGACAGGTTTGTCCGCGGTTTTCGCCTGCACGACCAACGCGGGTTGTTGCTGTCCGGGCGCGCCCAGCCCGATGAGCGCGCAACGGGCCACCTGTGGATGCCGGCGGAAAACCTGCTCGCACGGTTCGGTGTGCAGGATGCCGGCGGGTGTGGTCACCCGCTCGGCCTTGCGGCCGACAAACCACAGGCGTCCTTCCTTGTCGAGGTACCCGCAGTCCCCCATGCGGTGCCAGCAGTCGCCCGCGTTGCCTACCGGGTTTTTGTGGCCGGAGAGCAGAAACTTCGGGAACGCGATCTTCGCCATGGCCGTGGCTTCGGGGAGACCGTCGTAGCGTTTGGTCACCATCGGACCGGCGACCACGATTTCACCGATCTCACCGTAGAGCAGGCCGGCCAATTGGGTCTGGGGTCCGTCGCTGAGCGGGATGATCTTGAGCTGCACCCCAGCGAGCGGGCGGCCGACGCAGGCACCGGCGACGGAATCGGCCGGGATTTCATCGGCGGAGATGCTGCAGAGCGGCAGCGCTTCGGTCGCCCCGTAGGGGCTGTGGAGTTTGCCGTTGGGCAACACCTTCACGGCGTCGGCCCAGAGCGAGTCGGGCACGGCGGCGCCGGCGCAGAGCACGCGGCGGAGCGTGGGCAGCGTGATCTGGTGCGCGAGGCAGTGATCGAAAATCTTCCGCCAGAGCGTGGGTGAGCCGAAGGAGGAGGTGACCCCTTCCTGCGTGATCGCCTGCACAAGCTTGGCCGGGTCGACGTCGGCCGGACGCGCCGGGTCGAGTTCGGGCACGACGGCCGTCATGCCGAGCGCGGGATTGAACAGGGCGAAAATGGGCAACAAGGGCAGGTCGATCTCGCCGGGCTGGATGCCGTAGGCGGTGCGAACGGCGGCCACCTGGGCCTCGAACATGCCGTGCTCATAACACACGCCCTTGGGCGCGCCGGTGGAACCGGAGGTGAACAGAATGGCGGCGAGATCGGTGTCGGCAGTGGCCGCAAATGCGGCCGGTCGGGAGACCGGCCCTCCCGTTGAAATTCTGGCCGTGGGTGAGCCAGACACCCACACGCGGATCGCCACGGTCTTGAAGGCGCTCCGGAAGACGTGGCTGAGGAACTGGGCCCGCGCGATGCCCAGGAGGACGCGGGGTTTCGAGCTCGCGACGCAGGCGAGGAAGTTTTTCCGGCCCATGCCGGGGTCGATGATGACCGGCACGGCCCCGAGTTTGAAAAGGGCGAAGGCGGCGGCGATGAGCGGGAGGCCCTGGCGGACCAGCACGAGCACGCGGTCGCCTTGTTGCACGCCCCTGCCCTTCAGTCGCGCCGCCCAGGCGTTCACCTCGGTGTCGAGTTCGCGAAAACTGAGGGTGAGGTAATCGATGCGATCGTCCTTGGTGCGACCGCGCGGG
>JBDKHE010000262.1:0-2932 GCA_039797805.1 Verrucomicrobiota bacterium | reverse complement strand
CGGATTCGATGGAGCTCATTCGCGGCAAGTCCGCCCGCCTGCAAGGCAACCTGCATACCCTGCTCACGCTCACGAAGGGTCTCCCGCTCACGTACAACCGCGACCTCCAGGAGGACAAGCCGCCGGTCTTCGATAGCTTTGACCAGACCGCCCTCTGTCTCGAGGTGCTCGCCGGGACCTTTGCGGGCATGAAGGTGAACGCGGCGCGTTGCGCGGCAGCGGTGTCCGACCCGGCGCTGCTGGCGACCGACCTGGCCGATTATCTCGTCCGCGAGGGTGTGGCCTTCCGCACCGCGCATCATGCCGTCGGCGCCGTGGTGAAACTTGCCGAGCAGAAGGGTGTGGCCTTGAACGCGCTTTCTCTCGCGGACGTGGCGACCATCCATCCCGCCTTCAAGGCGGACTGGGTCGATTCCTTCGATCTCAAGAAAGCCATGGCCCGGCGCAAGGGCACCGGCATGCCTGGCCCCGCCCAGATCGCGCGGCAGTTCAAGCGCTGGCAGAAATTGCTGGGGTAGTCGGCCCGCTGGCGGCCGAGCACAGTTTCCGTTTCTTGACGGAGGTGAAAGCCTCGCGGCTGCTTGCCCAAGCTTTCATGCGGGAGCGGGCTTGCACGCGACTGACGTGACAAAGTAGGCGCCCGCAGAGGCCGAGGGATTGTCCCGTTCAGACGCCCCGGAGCTTGCCCCGGGCATGTTAACCCGGCTGGATTCTGCCTGTGTTCAAGATGACAATACCGGCGGCCTGCCGCCCTGACTGATGTCGTTGTTTGCTCCACAGCGCGATCCCGAGCTCCGGCCCTATCGGCAGGGGCTGTACTTTGCGTTTTTCAACGCGATGAACTGGCAGGTCGCCACGGCCACACCGACCGTGCTCTTCATGGCCTACCTCGGGGCGGATTCCTTCGAGACCGGCCTCGTCTATGGCTGGCCGTTTTTGCTAATTCCCATCCAGGTGTTGGCGACCGTGCTGCTGCCACGCTTGGGCTTCAAGCGCCTGACCTTGGCCGGGTGGGGGGCCCGCAGCTGGTTTTTGCTGGTGCCGCTCGGACTGGCGCTGTTTGCGCCCCAGCAGCCGGCGGGGTGGATGATCGCCGCCATGGTCACGACGATGTTTTTCTACTCGCTGAGCCGCTCCGTCGGGGCGGCCGCGATCACGACCTGGCTGCAGGGCCTGGTGCCGGAACGGGTGCGCGGCCGTTACTGGGCGACCGACCAGATCATGAGCGGCATCGCCTCGGTGGCGACGCTGCTGCTCTGCGCCGCGACCTTCACCTGGCTGCCGGCGGCGGCGGCGTTTTCCGTCCAGTATACCTTCAGCATCCTCGGGGCTTGGCTGGCGTTCTTGTGTCTGAAAAAGCTGCCCGATATCGAGCGTCCGACCGTCATGAGCCTGGCCATGATCTGGCGCGACACCCCGCGCCACCTGTTTGGGCCGGGATTGTTCCGGCCTTACCTCTGGTTGGCGGTGCTGTATTACGTGTTCACCATGCCGTTGATTCCGTTCGGGGCCTATTACCTCAAGGTGAACGGAGGCATCTCGTCCGCGGCGATCATGGGCTACACGATCGTCCAGTACTTCGGCGTCATCGTCGGCAACTGGTTCATGCGATCGCGGATTGATCGCACCGGCGCCAAGCCCTTTTTCCGTTTCTCGTTCAGCCTGTTCTTACTGGTCGCCGGTGGGTGGCTCGTCTGCCTGCAATGGCCGCGGCTGATGCCGGGGTTGCTGCCGGGCCTGTTCTTCATGCTGGGGGCGGGGAGCGGCATCTTCACGGCGGCCAACGTGAGTTATCTGGCCAAGATTCTGCCGGAGGCCGAACGGGCACTGCCGGTGTCGTTGCACGGGGCGGTCACCTATTTCATCGGCGGCCTGGCGCCGATGGCCTGGGGCCTGGTGCTCAAGGGCGGCGGTCCCACGCCGTCCGTCAATTCGTTCGCGCTGGAGTGCTTCTTTGGGGTGACCGTGGTGGGCGCGGTGGTTCTGATCCTGCTGGCGAATCGGTTGCAGGAAACCCCGGGGCATGTGGATCCCTTGCTGGAGGGCGGCTGGTTCTTCCGACCCTTCCGGGCGGTCGCCTCCTTGATCAAGCTGGCTGACCCGGCCCCGGATTCGCCGAAGCACGGCCCGGACCGGCAATCCTAGTCTCGCCGCCGGTCGAAATATTCTGCACCGTTCCCGATTCCATGCCCACGATACGCATCCTCACCGACCGGGTGGCCAACCAGATCGCGGCCGGCGAGGTGATCGAGCGTCCGGCGGCCGTGGTGAAGGAGCTGGTGGAGAATTCCCTGGATGCCGGCGCGACCCGCATCGAGGTCGAGTTCAGCCATGGCGGTCGCAGCCTCATCCGGGTGGAGGACAACGGTTGCGGCATGACCAAGGACGATGCGCTGATGTCGCTGGAGCGTCACGCCACGAGCAAGCTGGTGGAAACGGCCGATCTGGACCGCCTGGGCACCTTTGGTTTTCGCGGCGAGGCCGTGCCGTCGATCGCGAGTGTGTCCCGTTTCGAGCTGCGGACCCGGCCTGAGGCCGCCCCCGCGGGCACCGAGGTGCTGATCAACGGCGGCAAGCTGGTGCACGTGCGGGAGTGCGGCCTGGCCCCGGGCACGCGGATCACGGTTTCGCATCTCTTCAATTCCGTCCCGGCCCGCCGGAAGTTCCTCAAGAGCGATTCGACCGAGTCGGCGCACATCATCCAGACCGTGCGGTTGTACGCGCTGGCGTGTCCGCAGACCGCCTTCACCCTGATCGAGGATGGGCGGGTGCTTTTCCAGTCGCCGATGTGCACGACCCTCGATGATCGCGTGGCGGAGATCTTCGGCCGGCAGCTGGCCGCCGATCTGCTGCCCGTCGCGACCAGCGATGCCGGTCTGAAGCTGAGCGGACTGATCGGCAAACCGGGCGTCAGCCGGGCCACGCGGCATGA
>JBDKHE010000261.1:0-5235 GCA_039797805.1 Verrucomicrobiota bacterium | reverse complement strand
ACCCAGCGGGGAGGTGAAGGTATGCAGACGATCACCATAGTTGAAAACCAAGCCATGGCCCGTCGCGAGGTTCTTGCTCGAGCGATAAGTGATGTAGTAATCCTCCCAGACGTGGTGGGTGTAGAGCGCAAAAGCCGCAGCGATTCCGGCCACCAGCAGGAAGATCAAGGCTCGGGAACGATAGGGTGTTTGCGTCTTCATCAAGCGGAAGTGGATTGGGCCAACTGGCTAAGTGATTCGACCCGATATTCAAGCCGCAAGCGGCCCGATACGGCCGGGTGTCCGGAAGAAGACAATCTCACCGGCGGGATCCGCCCGAGCGGATCCGGTTTACCCGAACAAAGCACTCTCTGAGGTCTGATTTGTTCGGCCTGTCGAACCGACACACCCCGTCGCTGCGCGCCACCCCTCTTGATAGAGGGGAATGTCGATCCTTACACCCACTATCTCCTCAATAATCCTCGCAGCCGAAGTCCCCTCTATCAAGCCGGACCCATGCAGCTGAGCTGTCCTTTGGCTCTCATTCTCGCTCCACCAATTGGTGTGTGTAGGGGCGTCGCTTGACGACGCCCGCAAGATCGCCGGCGATCAACCAATTCCCGGGCGCCGTCAAGCAGCGCCCCTACGGTTGACTGCATGAGTCCGGATCAAGAGGGGTGCCCGCCAGGGCGGGGTGTGTTGGGCATGGTGTGAAAGTCATTCCTACTTCCGTCAGTCCATTACGCGACTCTCAATAAGTTCTCCTCACGTCTGCGCCAGCCAGGCGGCGCGCGCGAGCTCGACGTGGAAGGGCAGGACCTTGCGGTGATCGTAGAGGCGCAGGGCCTTGGAATAAGCCGTGGGCGTGAGTGATTTGCCGCTGCGTTCCTTGGCGAGGCAGGTCCACATCATGCGGGAGAGCGCGATGTGGTCGCCGGCGGGCACGAGGTAGCCCTGCTGGCGCTGGCCGATCATCTCGGCGATGCCGTGGACGTTGGTCGTGACGATCGGCGTGCGGAAAGCCATCGCCTCCATCACCACGCGGGGGAAGGACTCCTCGTAGCTGGTGCAGACAAACTGGTCCGCGGCCACGAAGAAGTCGAAGACCTCGCGGGTCTCGGGAATGAAGGTGACGTTGGGCAGGCCCAGGCGCGTGAGGTCGCGCTGGAGCAGGTCGAGGTAGATGCCCGGGCGGGCACCGACCATGACGAAGCGGAATTTCCCGCGGTGGCCCTGCCGGTTGAAATGCTCGATGGCGCGCAGGAAGATGTGCTGGCCCTTGCGTTCGCAGACCGTGCCGATGTTGGCGATGATTATCTCGTCGTCGGCCAGACCGTGCTTGCGCCGCATCTCCGCGCGCGTGTGCCGGGCGCGAAACGCGTCCATCTCGTCAAGATTGATCCAACTCGGAACCAGCTGGAAGTTGTCGCTGATGTTGTGGTCCTCGTAGTAGGCGCGGGTGGCGGCGCAGAGGAACAGCGCGCGCGTCGTGAGGTGGAAGGCCTCGGCGACGAGCCGGTGCAGGTCGAGTTCCAGCTTGCGTTCGAAGAAGCGGAAGATCGTCGAGCTTTCGTGGATGTAGAAGAGCGAGGGCTTGCCGGCGCGGGCGGCGAGCTGCACGCCCCAGAAGCTCACCAGCGTGTTGCAGACGACGAGGTCGATGCCGTCCCAGTCGATGCGATGCTTGATCTCGGCGAGCCGCTGGTGGAACACGTCCTCATCGGGGGACGCATAAAGCGGGGCGGTATCGATGACCGTGATGTGCGCCCCGATGGCCTCGTAGGCGCTGCGGAGCGGCCCGTCCTGGGACGCCAGCACCTCGAGCCCGAAGCCCGCCTCGCGGGCCATCCAGGTCGCGTATTCGAGTAGGAAAAGCGGAGCGCCCTCGAGGTTGAGGTTGTGCGTCAGCAACAGGAGGCGGAGTTTGCCGGTGCGGCGGGTGCGTTCCGGGGCCGTGTTGGTCGTGGTGCAATGCAGCCGCTGGCCGACGAGCTTCAGGTGGCTGCTCAGGTAAGGATCCTTGAACGACGGATAACGGCGCACGAAGGCGATGTGCTCGGCGTCGTCGAAGGTGACGCCGCGGGTGGCGCTGCCCCAATGCATGAGCTTGGCCTGCGGCGTGTAGATCACGCGGCGGCCGGTGGTGCGGACGCGCAGGCAGTAGTCCACGTCGTTGAAGGCGACGCCAAAGTCCTTTTCGTCGAAGCCGCCGAGCTCGGTGTAGAGGTCGGTGCGGGTCAGGAGGCAGGCGCCGGTGACGGCCGAGACTTCGCGGGCGGCGTCATGCCAGACAACCGGGACGTCGGCGGGCGCCACCTTGGTGAACGGCGTGTCGGCCAGGCCGCCGTGCGGTCCGACGATGATGCCCGTGTGGTTGAGCGTCTTGTCGGGGTAGAGCAGCTTGGCGCCCACGACGCCGACATCGGGCTGCAGGAACCACGTGGCCATTTCCTCCAGCCAGCCGGGCTCAAGCGCGTTGACGTCGTTGTTCAGGTGCAGCACGAGCGGCGTGTCCAGATGCGGTCGCGCCAGGTTGACGAGATGGGAGTAGTTGAACGGGGCCGCGCGATCGGCCGGACGCACCACGGTGCAGCGCAGGTCGGGGCGCTGCTGGATCAGCTCCAGGTAGCGCACGGCATCGGCGTCGCGCGAGTGGTCGTCGACGATGACGAGCTTCACGTGATTCCAGTCCACGGTTTCCTCCAGCAGCTCCACGCACTCCTGTAACAGGTGCAGACGGTCGCGGGTCGGGATGACAATCGTGACGGGCAACCGCGCCAACACGCCCGGCTCGGCGCGGAATTGGTGGAAACGGATCTGCCGGTGGTGTCCGCTCTCAGGCAGGAACGGCGCGGTGCTGCGACCGCGGCGATGGGCGGCGTCGGCGAGGGCGCGGCGGGCTTCCTCGACCGACGGGTCGGACGGCGCGGTGCTCGTCGACACCGCGGCGTCCGCGTGATGACACACGAGCGGGAGATGGGCGACGCGATCAGGCGCCAGCTGGTCGCCGAGGCGGAGCAACAGGTCGAACCAGGGGAGCAGCGGGTATTCTTTCCGGAATATCTCCGGTTGGCTCAGGGCAGCCTTGCGCACGACGCAGAGCAGTCCGGGGAACAGACCCGAGTCGGCCAGGGCCGGACTCCATTTGGGTTTGAACACGGGCTCCGAACGGATGCCCGCGGCGTCCATGCGGTCTTCGTCGGTGTAGACAAGATCGAGTTCCGGCTGCGTCGCGAAGCGGTCGGCAATTTCAAAAAGGGCGTCCGGGCTGAGCCGGGAATGCCCGGGCAGCCACGCGAGGTAGCCGCCTTTCGAACCCCGGGCGGCCACATTCAGGGCGTTGACGAAGCTCTCCGCGCTGCCGCCAGGCACGGACGTGAACCGGGCATCCTTGAGCGGCGCGGCGGCCCCGACGAAGCAGGCGTCCCAATGCGGGGTGATCTGCGCGAGGAGGGAATCCGCCAGCCGGCGCAATTGCTCGGGCGTGGCGCTGCGGGCATCGACCAGCAGGGTGATGCGCACGCGGGGTTCGGCCGATGACGTGACGGCTTCCGCCAGCAAGTGGCTCAGGCGCGGCGTGAGGGCATGGACCTTTTGCCACGTGGTGTACTCGTCGTGGCGGTGCGTGTGCAGATGCGCGAGCGAGGCGGGTGCAAAGCGGCGGAAGAGGGCGTAGGCCTTCTGGCATTCGCGATAGTAGGCGGCCAGCGAGCCGAGGCGGACACCCTCGGCGCGGCAGGCGGAGGCGAAGGCCAGGGCGACCTCGGCAAAGACCTTGCGGCTGAACGCCGGCAGCGGACGCTCCAACTGCGTGCAACCGCGCTGGTAGAAGCGGCGGACAAACACGAGGTGCCGCGTGCCATCCTCGAGATCGGCGAAGACGCGGACGCAGGCCGGGTCCTGGGCGCCCTCGTCGATGTCGACCATGCCGACGTACTGGGAGCGGGCGGCGTAGGGATGGCCGGGGAACATCGCCCCGGCGTCGGCGCGTTCGCGGTCGCCGTAATCCATCTCGACCTCGACCAGGGGATCGGTGGAGGCCACCAGACGGACGATCCGCTGTTCCTTGTGGATGATCCAGCCCTCGACCGAGACCTTGCCGAATTGGGAGCCACCGGTGAGAAGCGGTTTTTCCAGCGAGCCGAAGAAAGGCGGATTGGGCAGGGTGTCGAGGGGGACGACGGCGGACTCGATGGCGAGGCGACGCGCGAGAGGGGCGAGATCGGCCGCGGGGTCGGCCCGGCGGGCCTGCAAGAGCTTGCGCAACTGGTCGGGAATGATCGCCAGGTTGACGTGCGCTCCGGCGGCCGGACCGCGCTGGGCCTGGATCGGCGTGCGCCAGAATTCCACCCAGCGACCTCCGGCATCGAGCAGTTCCAGACGCACATCGGTGGCGCCGGCCGGCGGGCACACCTGCAGGACAAAACCTGCGTGCGGCAGGCCGACCCGGCCGCGGAACTTTTCCTCAATCTCCGGCCGGGGGATGCCCATGATGCCGAGATGCACGGCGCCACCGGTCACGGCCCGGATGTCGCTGAAAATGGCTCCGGTCTTGGGCAGGAACCAGCCGGCTATCCAGGTGGGTTGGCCGGAAAAGACCCAGGTCGTGGGTTGCTCAACATCAAAAATATAGGAATCGTTTTCGTTCACGCAGTCGTGGTTGAACCAAGGCAGAGCCCGCGCACCGGCGCAAGCCGTTAGCCGCGATCTGCCGCCACCGTTGCCAGCAGGCGTTCCCACTGGGGCAGGAGTCGGGCGGGGTCGTGGCGTTCGCGGATCAGGGGGGCGAGGGCGGCGGCGGCGCGTTGGGCGGATGCCGGGAGAGCGTGGTATGCGAGGAGGTCGTGGGCGAGGGCGACCGGATTGGCTTCATCGACGAGGCGGGCGCGGGCCTCTCGGAAGATTTCCTCCGTGACCGGCAAGCGGGGTGCCACGACGGGGATGCCCGCGGCGGCGGCATCGAGCAACGGTCGGAGCGGACCGCGACCAAACAGCGGGCCGAGGCAGAGAGAGGCGCAATCGATCGACCAGTCGGGAGCACGGGACATCGCGGGTTGGTTGAGGGAATCGTCACTGCGCGCCAAGTGCTCGGCCTCGGCAAGGCCGGCCGGTCCTTGGCGAAAGGTCCAGCGCGCCGCGACCTCCGGGTGATGGCGGCGGAGCCAGTCGACCGTGCGCAAGGGGGCGAGGGCGGCGAGCGGAGTTCCTTGGGCGGGTGCGGCTGGCAGGGTGGGCGAATGCCACTGTGCAATGAAC
>JBDKHE010000260.1:0-3419 GCA_039797805.1 Verrucomicrobiota bacterium | reverse complement strand
CCGGGTTTCGCGGCGGTCGTAGTTCACGCCGTTCGTGGCGACGAGCGGCAGGTGATGCGCGCGGGCCAGGTCGATCAGGGCGGACTCCTCGATGTCCTCGTCGCGCAGGCGGTGGCGCTGGAGCTCGACATAAAGGCGGTTGGGAAAAGCCGCCGCCAGCCGGGCCACCGCGGCCTCGGCGGCAGCCTTGTCCCCTGCCCGCCACGCCCGGCGCACCGGACCTTCCTCGTCGCCTGTGAGCGCGAACAAGCCCTCGGCGTAGTGCGGCAGTTCCTCCCAGCGGGCGCTGCATTGTCCTTTCTCACTCCGGAGTTTGGCCGCGGTCAGGAGCCGGCACAGGTTGCGGTAGCCGGTCTGGCTCGCGACGAGGAGCGGCACGACGCTGCCGTCCTCCATCGTGAGCTCGGCCCCGACGATGGCGCGCAGGCCGTTTTCCTTGGCGTCGAGATGGCCGCGGACCGCCGAGTAGACGCCGTTGCGCTCACACAGGGCAAAAGTACCCAGCTCCTGGCGGACGCAGGCGGCCACGAGGTCCTCCGGGTTCGAAGCTCCGCGCAGGAAGCTGAACGCGGAGCGCGCATGAAGTTCGGCGTAGGGCATCAGTCATAGATGCCCTCAATGAACCAGCCGTCGGGTGCATGGAGGAGGCGGTAGAGACCAGAGCCGACCTGAACATCCCATTCCTCGCGGGCAAAGGCGCCCGGGGTCCACCATTCGCCGTTGGACCAGACGGGCCGGCGGAGCGCGGTGACGTCGCCGCGCGCGAGGGACGAGACCAGAAAGCTGGGGCGCGTCTCGGTGAGTTCGACCGTGGCCGGCATCGGCGGACGCAGACGGCGCAGGAGCGGACCATGCGCGGCCGGCGCGGCGGGCGCGCGGCGCTCAGGCACGATGGGCGCGGGCGGGCGGAGCGCGATCGCATCGGGATGATGCGAATCCGCGTGGTGCGGTGTGCCCAGGTTGTCCGCCCCGATGATGGCGGCCATGCGCCCGAGGGTCGCGTAGAACATCGGGGCATCCTTGAGACCGGTGTCAAAGAGGCCTTCCTGCGTTTGCAGGCGGCGGACCGGGAATGCCTCCAGCGACAGGCCGACGATCGGCGAATCGGTCTGCAGCGTGGCGAGATGATTCTCCAGCGTGGCAAAGAGGGTATCGGCGCGGGCGGTGGGTTCGGGCAGGTCGAAGGTGCGGTGGTAGTGTTTTTCGTTGTCCAGCTGCAGGGTCAGCGCCAGCCGTGCGGTGCCCTGGCCGAACTGACCCACTTCGAGGGCGAGTCGCTCGCAGAAGCGGCGGAGCAGAAAAAGGAGCGGCTCGAGGGTCTCGACCGCCTCTTCCAGCACCGCCTCGGCGCGGTAGCGGGCCGGGAACGGCGCGGGCTGCAGCGGCGTGGACCACTCGCCGGCGGCGCGGGCCCACAGCGCGTCGCCGCGCCCGCCCAGCCGGTTGTTGAGCGCGGCGCGGGGAAACGCGGTGAGCTCGCCCAGGGTGCGGATGCCGAGATCGGTGAAGAGCCGTTCTTCGTCGGCGGTCAGTTCGAGCAGGGAGAGCGGCAAGGGTTTCAGGAAGGCCCCCGCATCGCGCACCCAGAGGTCGGGCGCGGCGAGATGCGCCGCATAGCGCGCGAGCAGCGCGTTGGGGCCGACGCCGATCTTGACGGGCAGGCCTTGCAGGGAAAGTTGCGTCCGCACGGCGCGCAGTTGCGCCGGCAAGGTGTCGGCGTTGGCCCCGGTGAGATCCACCGTGCAGCGACCGCCGGCGGCGGGTTCGACCCAGGGGGAAAGCGTCCACGCCACGGAGAGGAGCAACGCGCCGGTTTCCCGCTCGGCGACCAGCGAGGGATTGAGGAGTTGCAGGGCCGGACATTCCGCGAGGGCCTGGGCGGCGGTCATGCCGGGCGCCACCGCCGTGACGCCGGCGCTGACTTCCGCAACGCAGGCCCGCCTCCCCTCGCCCGTGAGAATCGCCACCGGCTCACCGCGCAGCGCGGGATTGAAGCGCAGCAAGGCGTGGAGCGAAAAATCGGGAATGAGAATGACGGCGAACATCAGGCGGTGCGCTGGCGTTGGCGGGCGCGCTGGAGCGTGGGCGTCAGGGCGGCGAGCACGGTCACGCGCGGTTGCACGAGGGACTGGCCGTCCAGGGGATGGTCAAAGGTGAGGCGCATCGCGGCGTTCGGCACCAACGGGGTCGTCGTCTGGATGACGATGGCCGTTTCGGTGTGCTCGGCGGCGCGCTGCAGCCGCACCCAGACGGTATCCTTCGTGCGGAGCAGTTCCCGCTCGGGAAAGCCGCGCACGTCGATCACGATGACAGCGTAATTGGGGTCCCGGGCGGCGAGGTCGGCCAACCGCCAGGCTTCGCCCAGGGTGGCGCAGCGGGCCCAGACCAGGTGGGCGACCGCATCATCGTCGAGTCCGGCGAGGTCAAAGGAACCGGCGGCGTCAATCAGGGCCACGCGCTGGCGGGCGAGCCGGGTGGAAAGGAGCAAGGCGCCCAGACTCAGCTGGCTGCCGCCGCTGGGGACGACAGAGACAAACTCCGTCAGCGTGCCGGTCACGAGGCCGCCGGCGAGCAGGTGGTCGACGGCCGGAACGCCGGTGGGGATCAGTCGGGATTCACGGGGGTGCGCAGCCGGAAAGCGCTCGTCGAGCAGACGGCGCAAAGCCACGACCTTGTCGGAACCGGAAGACATGACGGCGTTGCGGAGGTCGGTCTCATCGTTTGCCGCGACCGATCACCCCGACGAAAACACCCTGGATGGTCAGGCTTTCGGCGGGAATGAGGTCGCGGTAGAGCTTGTTCTCGGCGCGGAGGAAGGTGCGGCGGCCCTCGCGGACGAGCCGCTTCAGGGTGGACGCGCCATCAATGAGGGCGGCGACGATCTGGCCGGGCCGGGGTTCGTCCTGCTTGAGGAGGGCGATGTCCCCGTCGGCGATCTGGGCGTCGATCATGGAATCGCCGCGGACGTGGAGGGCGAAAAGGCCCTTGGCGGAGCGGAGTTTGAACACCGCGGGGTCGAGGCGGATGGTCTCGTCCGCGTTGGCGGTGTTGGCGGCCGGCAGACCGGCGGGGATGGTGCCGTAAACCGGGATGGTGAACAGGTGCTCCTGCACCTCCTTCACCTTGGCGGCCCAGCTGCGGCCATCGCCCGTGTCGGTGACGTAGCCTTTGCGGGCCAGGGCGAGGATGTGGGTGCGGGCGCCGTTGGAGCTCGCGAAGCCGAACTTCTCGGCGATCTCGCGGAGCGAAGGCGGTCGGGATTTTTCCGCCTGGTGCTGGACCATGAAGGCGAGGATGGCCTCCTGGGCTTCGGTCGGTTTGGTGCTCATGTGAGCACTAGTGTTCAGGCGCACACTGCCCGTCAAGCGCGAATACCGCCTATTAAACTCTAAATCCGAAGCCCAAGCCCGGGTGCCGTC
>JBDKHE010000259.1:0-4083 GCA_039797805.1 Verrucomicrobiota bacterium | reverse complement strand
CGGCCACGACACACGGGCCCAGGCATTTGCCGAGTGGTGCTTCGAACTCTACCGGCACAATGTGGATGTGCGCATCGAACAGATGTTGGAAAAGTCGTCCGGATTCTTCAGCGCCGGCGTCCGCTTCTACAATTGGATCCAGCAGAAGTCCCCGTGGATTCACAAGGCCTTCTACCTTTTTGTCGAGTTGCTCAGCCTGCTCAACCGTCGCTCCGTGTCCTTTGGCCGCCGCTATTACGAAACCGTTTTGCGGGAATACCGGCCTCATCTGGTGTTCAGTGTGCATGATTGCCTGAACCGCGGCTATTTCCAGATGGCGCGGCAGGTGCTCGGGGCGGACAAGGTGCGTTGCGCCACCTATTGCGGGGAGTTCTCCGGCGGTTTCGGCTACAGCATCAACTGGGTGGAGCCGTCGGCCGATCTGTACATCTCCCGCACGGCGACGGCCAGTGATTATGCGGTGAAACTGGGCATGCCGCGGGAACGGACCCGGGTGCGCGGTCACCTGATGAGGCCCCGTCAGCATATCGGCTTCATGAGTACGGCGGAAAGGGCGGCCTATCTGGACCGTGAGCTGGAACTAAAAGCGGAGCTCTTCACGGTGTTCCTTGCCACCGGAGGTAACGGAGCCAACAACCATATCGATTTGCTCAACGAGCTGCTGCCGTACGCGACCAAGGTCCAGGCCGTGGTCATCTGCGGCAAGAACCGCGAGGCTTACAACCAGGTGCTGCATTGGCGGGCATTGCACCCGCAGTTCAACTGCTATCTCGACGGCTACTCAGAAGAGGTGCATTTGCTGATGCAGGTCAGCGATGTCATCGTGACCCGGGGCGGCACCACCTCTTGTGCCAAGGCCCTGCATTTCAGCTGTCCGATTTTGTTCAATGCGATCGGCGGCGTCATGCCACAGGAGGCGCTCACGGTGAAGTTTTTCAGCCATGGCGCCGGGGTGAAACTGATCGAACGCCCGGCCGATCTCGGCCGCGTGATCGGCAGCTGGATGGCCGACCCGGCGGAGTATGAACGGATGCACACTGATTTTCTCAAGCTGCGGTACGAGGAGGATCCTACCCTCGTGATCACCGAGTTGGTCGAGCTCGCGCAGCAAGTTTCACCGGTGCGCTACGAGCCGGGACCGTTCCCGCCCAAGCCCCGGAAGGAATAAGGGAAGGGGCGGGCTTGGATGCCTCGTGATTCCCCGAGTCCTGCAAATGGTGGATGCCAGAGCTTAAACGGCCGGCCGACGAACGCGCCGCAGGCAGACCAGGCCCAGGAATCCGAGCGTCATCAAAGTCAGGGTGCCGGTGGTTTCGGGTACGGTGTTGCCCCCGTGGTCGGTGGTGTCGGGAACCTTTTGCAGCGCGATATCCCACCAACCGTGGTCGTAGAGATAGCTGCCGCGGGCATTGAACATCACAACGATTTCGTCACCGACGCCGAACGTCAGCCCGGACGAGCCGAAATTGAAGGCGTGCTGGGCACTGGTGATGTTGTTCATGGTGAAGCTGCCGTGATCAACGACATTGCCGCCTACAACCGTACGCAGGTAGAGGTCGATGCCGTTGCCTTGGTTGCCATTGCCGACCAACTCAGACGTGAAGAGAATGGACTCGGCCACAAAAGCAGAATCGGCGTGGAAAACAGCGGAGGTGAATCCGGAGGATGCGGTGTGCGTGAAAATGCCGGGGGCTTCGTTAACCCCCGCCGAACCGCCTGGCCCTAGTCCGATGCCAGCCGGCCCTGTGAATTGTGCATAAGCTCCAAGATTTCCGTAGCCGGAGCCCGCATAGGTACCCATCAACGCGCCGTTCTGGTCACCATTGTGAAAGGTCCATTTTTCGTTGCCGGTCTGCGCGGCGTAGGTGCCACCCAACGACGACATGTAATCATAGATGCCAACGAAATCGGCACGGAGGGCGGGGGCGACGAGAAGAAGGCCGAAGAGTATACTGGATGGAGCTTTCATGATCATACGGGAGGTTGATGTGCCAAGGAATTGCGATTACCTTAACGCAAAGCGGGTGAATGGGCTATACGTGGAGTTGCGTATGCGACCGTTGGGATTCCTTACGGTTGGTTCCCGCTCGTTGAACTCCATTGGCGTTGAAGACCCGCGCGATCTGCATTCGCTGAACTCATGCACGACGAACCTTGCATGGGTGGTCCCGGGCTGCAGCGCTCGATGATGCTTTTTCTGATCGGCCTGGCGGCAAGTGCTGCGCCCGTCTTGGCGGCGGACGATAACACCGAGATCACCGCAGTCTTTGCTTCGGCCCAAAATGACTACCAACGGGTCAAACGTCCTGATGGCAGTTTTCAGACGGAGACATACGCCTTTGGCGAAGGTGGCTTCACCGGCATCCCACTCGGTGACGAATCGGTTGGGACGAATTCCTTCATGCAGATCGCCCGGGTGGTGGCGCCGGCTCTGGCCCGGAATGGTTATGAAAGCAGCCGTGATCCCGAAAAGACCGATCTGCTCATCATGGTCTATTGGGGTACGACGGGAGCGGACTCACGGAA
The DNA here is from genome assembly GCA_039797805.1 of Verrucomicrobiota bacterium. Lineage (GTDB taxonomy): Bacteria > Verrucomicrobiota > Verrucomicrobiia > Opitutales > Opitutaceae > Lacunisphaera. The sequence continues at coordinate 1,557 of JBDKHE010000259.1, read as the reverse complement.
TTCCGGAGGATACACCATTGGTCCGGCGGCCATTCCGCCGCCGCCTCCTCCGCCCCCGGTGGTGGTGGCGGGCAACGGACAGGTGATCGTGGTTTCGACACCGCCGCCGCCGGTTCAAGCGGCGAACAGTCCCGAGCAGAGTGCCTTCGACGCGATGGCTGGTGCCCAGAACCGGCAGCGTGACCGGGAGAATGCCCGCAATGCCCAGATGCTTGGCTACGATGATGAACTGTACCGGGCCTCGGCCCGACCGGAGAGCCGTCGTTATCTCGATCTGGTGGATGAGGTGGAAGACATGCGCTATTTCGTCGTGCTGCGGGCCTATGATTTTCAGCTGTTGTGGAAGCGGAAAGAACGCAAGGCGCTGTGGGAGGTGCGGTACAGCATCCGGGCTCGGAACCACCTCTTTGGTGACGCGCTGGTCGCCATGACCGGCATGGCTGCGCGGTACTTTGGGCAGGACAGCAAGGGGCTCATCCGCGGCAATGTGCCGGTCGGCCGGGTCAGTTTGGGGGACACGATCTTTTCCGACTACAGCGAGCCGAACAAGAAGTGAGCGGAATTACGGATGGGGTCGTGCAGAAGTCTGACCGCCTCACCTGCCTGATGCGGTTTGGCGCGGATCCGCCTGGTAGGGCCGCTCGCGGTATTCGAACCAGTCGAAGTCGGCGGGTCGTGCGGTGCCGGACATGTCCTGACAGGCCACGCCCACGAACGCTCCCGTGAAATTGGGTTGCCCGGGCATGCTGGCTTCGTCGGAGAGGATGCTGGCATCGAAGTGCTGGTCCAGCCATTGCCAGGATTGATCAACGCCTTCCGCGCGGTAGGCGAAGTATAGGCGCTCTTCGTCCACCTCGACACGCAGCTCCACGCGTTTGCCCGGCGGAATCGGAATCAACGGCGTGAAGGCATCGGACACCACGCCATCCGGAATGGCCGACATCACGCGCAGGTGCTTACCGACAGTCTCGTCATGGGAAAGATAGAGGTAGTGAAATTTGGTCGCACCATAGTAGCAAACGAGACCGGCGAGTTGCTGGAAGTGTTCTGGCTCGAACTCGACCACGGTCGACGCGCTGTAACAGAACGCCTGCTGACGCCGCGCCACGAGGGCTTGTTTGAACGGACTGCCAATCGTCTCGCGTCCGTAGAGCCGGAGGTGTCCGGACCGCGCCGTGAGACTGAATAGCTCCTCCGGCCACGGTGTGCGCAGCCACTGGAACTCGAGGGGCAGTTGCGCTGCATCAAAATCGTGACGGGCCGGCGGCGGGGGAAAGGGATGGACCGGAAGGTCGGGTGCCGACGGGGTGAGCTGCGGGATCGCCTGGCCGTCGGTCGTGCGCAGCCAGTCATCCTTGCCCCAGACCATCGGTTGCAGGGCGGTTTCGCGTCCGAGCACACAGCGCCCGCGGTTCCTGAGCGGTCGACCGCAGAGGTAGGCGATGTAGGTTTCGCCGGTGCGGGTTTCGACGAGGTCGGCATGGCCGGCGCGCTGGAGTGGGGCGTCGGGCCGATTGCGCGAGCTGAGCATAGGGTTGTCGGGATGCAGTTCGTAGG
>JBDKHE010000258.1:0-4796 GCA_039797805.1 Verrucomicrobiota bacterium | reverse complement strand
TGACCGTGCTCCTGGGCTTCTACCAAGAGCCGCTTTCCCGTTGGCTGCTGTCTTGATCTGAATTTCGGGTCGGTTGTATGCCTTTCACTTTTGCAGATCAGGGGCCACGTTCTGGGGATTTCTTGCAAATAATTAGACTGAGCGATGGGCGCATTTTGTTCCACAGACGCTGAATGAATCCGGCAAGGCCGTTGGGAATCACACAAATTTTGTCAGTCGGTTGTAATCATTATCAGTCCCGATTTTTTGGCGGGTCTTGCGTGAAATAGTAGGATCAGAGTGCGCGCGCATGCACTCAATCCGTCGTATCGGACCCATCGCTTCCTCCCGCTGGTTGCACCGCGGAGCGTTGATTGTGCTTCTCGGGGCCATCGGCCGCGCGGAAGATGTTCTGACCTACAAGTTCCAGTCGTGGCAGGAGACGGACAATCGTGTCCGGGTGTCCGCGCAGTACGCGCTGGCGGAAAAGGACCTTGGTCCGGACATGCACCTCAAGCTCATGGGGCTGATCGATTCCATCGCCGGAGCCACGCCGACAGGGGAGAAGTCTCAGACGACCGTCGGGGAGGTGCCCATGGCGCCGATGGAGGACTTACGCCGCGCCTGGACCGTCGACCTGAGCCGCCAGTTTCACCGTGTTGCGCTGTCCGGCGGTTACGCCGTCAGTCGGGAAAGCGATTACGTATCACATGGCTGGTCACTGAACACAGTGACTGATTTCAATCAGAAAAACACGAACCTGCTGATCGGCTATGGTCGGACGGACGACACCATCATGGAGCCTAAGTTGGGATGGACCGTCGACCGCAACAAGACGGGCAATGACTACATCGTGGGTCTGACCCAACTCCTGGATCCCAACACAAGTCTCGCGATCAATCTTTCGCATGGCACCGCCCGCGGTTACATGAGCGATCCCTACAAGATCGTTTCGACCCATCTGCTCGATCTCGATCCGGGAACTTACTACACGCCGCCCGAGAACCGTCCCCGCGAGAAGGACAAGACCGTGTTGTTTCTGGGCCTGAATCGCAACTTTGAGCAGGCGCATGGCGCGCTCGACCTGTCCTATCGGTATTACCGGGACAGCTTCGGTATCAGGAGCAGCACGTTGTCCGCGCGTTGGATCCAGGATCTGGGGTCTCATTTCACGGTGGAGCCGTCGCTCCGCTACTACGCCCAGGGTGCTGCGGACTTCTATTACTATGACTTGGACCAGGCCGGAGTGATCACGACCTTTGAACCTGTTCGTGGCGAAACCGGAACAGGCCGCGCCCCCTTCTACTCGTCGGACTACCGTTTGTCTCGGATGTCCACCTTGAGCGTCGGTCTGCAAGTCACCTGGAAGATTCGACCCTGGATCGCCCTGGATGCGGCCTATGATCGGTACACTTCCCGGGGCTCGGACGGAGTCACCCCGCAGGCGGCCTACAGCAAGGCGAACACGTTCACCGTGGGGCTGAGGATTTCCCGCTGACCAAGTGCCCATGTCCTTGTTCAAGACATCATCCGCGTCCGGTGTACCGGCTTCATCCGAAGCGGCCGCACCCTTGCGGGTTTTTCGTTGGGCGGCGCTGGGTACCAATTGCGAGGTGCAGTATGTGTGTGGAAACGCGGGAGTGGCGCGCGCGTTCGAAGCCGAGGCGAAAAGCTGGGTGGCAGCGTTTGAAGCCAAATACTCCCGCTTCCGTCCCGACAGTCTCGTGAGCAAGATCAACAACGCTGCCGGGCAATCTTGGGTGGAGGTTGATGAGGAGATGGATGGGTTTCTGAATCTCTGCGAATCACTCCATGCCTTGAGTGGCGGCACTCTCGATGTAACGGCCCTCCCGCTGATGCGGCTCTGGGACTACAAAGCGGTCAATCCGCGGGTCCCCGGTCCGGAGGAGATTACCAAGGCGCGCAATCTGGTGGGATGGGCCAAGGTGGAGCGGAGCCCGGGCAAGATCCGCCTGCCTTATGCCGGCATGGCGATTGATTTCGGGGGCTGGGGCAAGGAGTACGCGGTTGATCGCGTGGTCCAGATTGCGAGGCGCCACGGTCTGCAGCAGGTCTTGGTGGATTTTGGTCGGGATCTCTTCGCCTTGGGCGCGGCCCCCGGCAAGCCGGCCTGGCATGTAGGCCTCGAAGATCCGGCGCAGCCCGGCACAGCCTGCTGGGGCAGTGTGGCGGCTCGGGACCGCGGCGTGGCCTGTTCAGGTGATTACGTGCGTGGCTTCACGGTAAACGGAAAACGCTACGGTCATATCATCGACCCGCGTACCGGCTGGCCCGTCGCCAACGGCACCCGTCAGGTCACGGTCATCGCCGGCAGTTGTGTGCAGGCGGGAATCTTGTCCACCACCGTGTGCATCATGGGGCCGACGGCCGGCCTGCGGATGGTGGGCGAAATGATGGGAGTCGAAGCCATCGTGCTCACCGAGCACGGGCGTCATCAAACGAAGGGATTTCAAAACTATGTGGTTACCCAATAAAAAATCATGTCTGGCGCTGGCGGTGATGCTTGGCTCCGCCCTTTCAGCAATGGCCGAAGTCAAAGTGGGCCAGCCCTTCCCAAGGCTTGACGCCTTCGGGCTCGAAGGGGCTCTCCCTGAGACCTCCGGCAAGGTGGTCTTGGTGGATTTCTGGGCCAGTTGGTGCGCGCCTTGCCGTGCCTCTTTTCCCTCGTATAGCACCCTGCAGAAGGAGTTGGCGGCGCAAGGATTTGTTCTGGTGGCTGTCAGCGTGGACAAGCAGGCCGGTGCCTACGGCGACTTCCTGAAAAAGTATGCGCCTGGATTTGCGACCGTCAGGGATGCGACCCAGCGACTGGCTGCGGAGGTGAAGGTGCCGGGCATGCCCACGAGCTACCTGATCGACCGCCACGGGGTATTGCGGGCGGTGCATGTCGGGTTTCACGGGGATTCTTCGGTGCGCGAAATCCGTGACCAGATCGTGCGATTGCTGGAGGAAAAACCATGAACAAGCGACTGCTTCTGACCATTCTCGCCGGCTTGGCAGCGATCCTCTCGGGTTGCACCACGGTGCAACCATGGGAGCGTGCGGCCTTGGCTGATTATAAGATGCGGCCGGATCGTGATGCGCTGATGACCGTGATGACCGAGCATATCTATTTCTCCCGCGAAGCCGCCACCGGTGGTCGGGGTGTGGGTGGCAGCGGCTGCGGCTGCAATTAATCCTGATCCCATCGTCCCATGAATGCTTCCCCTGCCTTAGCTTCCTTCACTGTGGTCATGTCTCACCTGGTCGCCCGTTGCCGCTGGCTGCAGGCCCCCGTCGGGCTACTCCTGGTATTCCTGCAGCGGACGCCGGCCATCCGGGTTGCCGCCATGGCTGAAGGTGCCAGCCGGGTGGTCGCCAGTGAGGGGATGAAATTGGTCTTCGCGGCTACGGCCATGGGCGCTTACAACACGATGGCCGGGGCGACCTCCTTCTCGGTCAGTCCCGCAACGCCGACGAGCGGGAAAGCCAACACCACCTTCACCGTCGATGGCACAACTGGTTCACCGCTCACTGTTTCGTTCACGGTGACCGGCGCTCCGGGCAATCCCAAGTCTTGGAGCGTGACCGGTACCTTGCCGGCGGGTCTCAGCGTTACGGGGGGGAATCCGGTTAATGTCTCGGCGCCTTACAAAATGACCATAACAGGAACTCCGACGGCGGCAGGGAGCGCCACGGTTACGGTCACAGCATGGGATACGGCCGGGGCCAAGGGCAATAACGCGTCCATCAAGTGCGCCTTTAATATCGTATCGGGAACAACGAACACGGCCCCCGCCATCACGGCCCAGCCCCAATCTTTATCAATCACGGTAGGTTCAGGAGCGACCTTCTCGGTGACCGCCACGGGCTCGCCGGCACCCACTTATCAATGGCAAAAGGGTGGGGTCGCGATCGGCGGCGCAACCGGCTCGAGTTATTCGATCGCGAGTGCTCAGTCCGGGGATGCCGGTAGCTATTCCGTCGTGGCAACCAACATCGCCGGCTCGGTGACCAGTAGCAGCGCCACACTGACGGTCAACGCTGCGGCCACGGCTCCCGCGATCACGGCGCAGCCACAGTCCCAAGCGGCGACGGCGGGAGGGTCCGCAACCTTTTCCGTGTCGGCCACCGGGTCGCCTGCGCCTACTTACCAATGGCAAAAAGGTGGTGTGAATATCGCGGGAGCGACCAGTTCCAGCTATGTGATCTCCAGCGTCCAGGCCGGAGATGCAGGTTCATATTCAGTTGTGGTGACCAACAGCGCCGGATCGGTGACGAGCAACGGCGCGACGTTGACGGTGAATGCGGCGGCCACGGTGCCCGCGATATCTTCCCAACCCCAATCCCTGGTGGTTACGGCAGGAGCGGCGGCTTCGTTTTCAGTAACAGCAACCGGCACACCAACGCCCACCTACCAATGGCAAAAAGGTGGTGTGAGCATCGCAGGAGCGACCAGCTCCAGCTACGCCATTTCCAGTGCGCAGGCCGGAGATGCGGGGTCGTATTCAGTGGTGGTGACCAACAGTGCGGGATCGGTGACCAGCAGCGCGGCGACTTTGACCGTTAATGCGGCGGCCACGGCCCCCGCCATCACGACGCAACCCGTCGCCCAAACCGTCACCGCGGGCTCGGGTGCGACGTTCTCGGTTTCCGCCACGGGATCCCCGGCGCCTTCCTATCAATGGCAGAAGGGTGGGGTGGCCATCAACGGCGCGACCAGTGCAAGCCTGATATTCGCGAGTGCGCAGGCGGCCGACGCCGGCTCGTATTCCGTGGTCGTCACCAACCCTGCCGGCTCCGTGACGAGTAATGCG
>JBDKHE010000257.1:0-5821 GCA_039797805.1 Verrucomicrobiota bacterium | reverse complement strand
GGGAAACCACGTCCCGGGAAGGTCTCGCGGCCCGCCAGGTCGCGCTGGCCGCCGCCGAGCGCGCCCGCGCCGCGCGCGAAGCGGCCACCCTCGACCAAGTCACGCCGGGCGAACAGCAGCCGGAGACCGAGCACGCATTCCAGGGCGAGGCGACGGAGACCGGCATCCACAACGGCCGGCACTGGCGCCACGGTCGCGAGTTCCAATACACCCTCAACACCCGCGGAGAAAAGCACGTCACCCTCGCCGTCACCTATTCGGGCAACGACTCCGGCCGGCAATTCGACATCTTCGTCAACGGCACCCTCATCGCGACCCAGGAACTCGTCGGCGAGAAACTGGGCGAGTTTGTGGAAAAGCAATACCCGCTGCCTGGCGCGGTGCTCGCCGCCGCCCGCGACGGCCGCGTGACGATCCGCTTCGTGGCCAGAAAAGTCCTCGCGGGCGGCGTCTTCGATATCCGCCTGCTCCGCCCCCTCGCCCACTAAACCGGGGCACGCTCTCCGGCCCCATCTGCCATGAAATCACTCCACTCTCGTCTTCTGCTGGTCGGTACGTTGAGCTTCGGCATGAGCACGCTGCCGGCCGCCTCCCCTGCGTCGACGGTTACCCTCGCGGTTGATCTCGCCGCCCCGGGCAAACCCATCAGCCCGGATTTGTTCGGCATCTTCTTCGAAGATCTCAACTACGCGGCCGACGGCGGTCTCTACGGCGAGCTGATCCAGAACCGCTCCTTCGAATACAACTCCACCGAACAGCTGAGCTGGAATGAATTTACCTCCTGGACCAAGGTCGCGCGGGGCGGGTCCGCCGGCGAAGTGGCCGTGCGTTCGGCCAAGCCGATTCACCCCCACAACCCCCATTATCTTTCCATTCAGGTGAAGAATCCTGGCGCCGGCTACGGCGTCGCGAATGCAGGCTACGATGGCATCCCCGTGAAAGCCGGGGAGGCCTGCGAGCTCTCGGTGTTCGCACAGCAGCTGTTCATGGGCGAGCCTTGGAGTGACAAGAATTCCATCGCCGGCCGGCCGATGCCGGTGACCCTGTTGCTCGAGTCCGAAAACGGCGAAGTCCTCGCCGAGGCAAAGTTCGAGATCATCGGCGGCGATTGGGAGCGGTACACCGCGAAACTGGCCCCCACCCGCACCGAACCCAAGGCGCGCCTGGTGCTGCTGGCGCACGCGCAGGGTGGCATCGCGGTGGACGAACTCTCGCTTTTCCCGGCCGCCACCTTCCGCCACCGGCCGAACGGGCTGCGCGCCGACCTCGCCCAGGTGATCGCGGATCTGCACCCGCGCTTTGTGCGCTTTCCCGGCGGCTGTCTGGCCCACGGTGATGGCGTGAATAATTTCTACCGTTGGAAGGACACGATCGGCCCGGTCGAACAACGCCGCGGCCAGCGCAACCTCTGGGGCTATCACCAGTCCGTGGGCCTGGGCTATTTTGAATATTTTCAGTTCTGCGAGGATATCGGCGCGAAGCCCCTGCCCGTGGTGCCCGCCGGCGTCTCCTGCCAGAATTCCAATTTCTCCCCCGGCCACGGCCAGCAGTGTGTCCCGCTCGAAGACATGGCCGCTTACATCCAGGACATCCTGGACCTCATCGAGTGGGCGAACGGCCCGGCCACCTCGACCTGGGGCGCCCAGCGGGCCGCGGCCGGCCACCCGGAGCCCTTCGGTTTGCACTACCTCGGCATCGGCAACGAGGACGCCATCACGCCGGGGTTCAAGGAACGCTTCCGACTCATCCACGACGCCATCCGCGCCAAGCACCCGGAGATCGTGCTGGTGGGCACCGCCGGCCCGTTCCCCGATGGCGAGGATTTTGAGAAAGGCTGGGCCTTCGCCCGCGAGCTCGGCGTCGCCCTCGTCGACGAGCACTATTACCGCTCCCCGCAGTGGTTCTGGGACAACCTCGCGCGCTACGACGGCTATGACCGCAACGGCCCGAAGGTTTACGCCGGCGAATACGCCGCGCACGAGAAGGACCGCCGCAACACCCTGCGATCCGCCTTGGCCGAAGCCGCCGCCATGACGGCCTTCGAGCGCAACGGCGACGTCGTCCGCCTCTCCTCCTACGCCCCCTTGCTCGCCCGCCGCGGCCACACGCAGTGGCATCCGGACATGATCTACTTCACCGGGACCGAGGTCTATCGCACGGCCAACTACTACGCCCAGCAGCTCTTCGCCCAAAACGCCGGCGACACCTGGCTGCCGACCACGTTGGGCCCGGCCGCCCCGCCGATGCTGGCCGTCTCCAGCGTGCGCGATTCCCGGTCCGGCGACGTCATCATCAAGATCGTGAACGGCGCCGACACCCCGGCGCCGCTGCGACTGTCCCTGAACGGCCTCGCGCCCGGTGGCCGTCAAGCCACCCGAATCGTACTCTCCGGAGAGAACGCCGATGTCGCCAACGAGGACGGCCTTCCGCCTGCCGTGGTGCCGGTGGCCGGGGAAGTAGTTTTGGTCCCGGACGAGGTGTATGTGGCGCCGGCCCAGTCTCTCACCCTCTTCCGGGTCCGCCGCCCGTGACGCCACGGGTGCTGCCCCGATCCTCAATTGCACTCTGACCCTCTGCCCATGAAACCGTACCTGCTCCCGCTCCTCCTGTGTTTATCATTCTTCCCGGCCCTGGCTCAGGAAATCAAAAGCCCCGACGGCACGATTGCCGTTTCACTGGAGCTCAAGGACGGCGCACTCACCTACGCGGTCACCCGCGCGGGTCAGCCGGTGCTGTCCCCCTCGCCGCTGGGGCTCGAGACCAGTCTGGGCAGCTTTGCCACGGGGCTGCAGGCCGCGGGCACGGACAGCCGGAAAATCGACGAACACTACACCCTGCCGCATGGCAAGGTTCGCGAGGTGCACTACGTGGCCAACGAACTGAGCGCCCGCTTCATCAACGGCCAGGGCAACCAGCTGGAGGTCGTTTTCCGCGTGAGCGACCGCGATGTCGCCTTCGCCTACCGCGTCTCCGGACCTGAAAAGCGGCGCATCACCATCCAGCGCGAGCAGACGGGTTTCCGGTTTCCCGCCGGATCCACGGCCTTTTTCACCCACCAGGTGGCACCCGGCACCGGCTGGATGGCCTCCAAGCCGAGTTACGAGGAAGCCTACGCGGTGGACGTGCCGGTGGGCACCAAATCCCCCGCCGGACTGGGCTACACCTTCCCGGCGCTCTTCCGCGCCGGGACCGCCGGCTGGGTGCTCGTGTCCGAGACCGGCACCACCAGCAATTACGCCGGCACCCGCCTCGGTGAACCCACCGCGGAAGGTCTCTACCCGATCGCCTTTCCCGAGCCCGGCGAGAACGGCGGCATCGGTGACGCCACCGTCTCGGCCTCGCTGCCGATGGAGACGCCATGGCGCACGCTCACGATCGGCGCCACGCTCGCCCCCATCGTCGAAACCACCGTCGCCACCGACGTGGTGCAGCCGCTCTACGCCCCCGCGCAGACCTACCGGCCCGGTCGCGCTACCTGGAGTTGGTTGGTCTGGCAGGATGCGAGTATGAACGAGGCGGACCAGCGCACCTTCATCGACCTGGCGGCCACGATGGGTTACGAGTACATCCTCATCGATGCGCTGTGGGACGCCAACCTCGGCCGCGAAAAACTGGCCGAACTCGTCGCGTATGCGCGGTCCCGCCACGTGGATGTCCTGCTCTGGTACAACTCCAACGGCGCCTGGAACGACGCCCCGCAGGGCCCGCGCAATCGCATGGACACCGCGCCCGCGCGTCAGGCGGAGATGGCGTGGCTCCGCTCGATCGGCGTGAAGGGCCTGAAGGTCGACTTCTTCGGCGGCGACAAGCAGACCACCATGAAGCTCTACGAAGACATCCTCACCGAGGCCAACGCCCACGGCCTCATGCTTGTCTTCCACGGCGCCACGCTCCCGCGCGGCTGGGAACGCCTGTATCCGAACTTCATGAGCTCCGAGGCCGTCACCGCCTCCGAGAACCTCATCTTCACGCAAGCCTTCGCCGACGGGGAGGCGCGCCTGAGCACGATCTTGCCCTTCGTCCGCAATCCCGTGGCCCCGATGGATTATGGCCCGCTCGTGCTCAACCGGACGTTCCACCGCGAGCCCGACAAGGGCAACCGGCGCCGCACCACCGATGCCTTCCAACTCGCGACCACCGTGCTCTACCAGTCGCCGCTGCAGCATTTCGGACTCACGCCCAACAACCTCACGGAGCAACCGGCCTTCGTGATCGATTTCCTCCGGCAGGTGCCCGCCGTCTGGGACGAGACCCGCTACGTCGCCGGCTATCCCGGTCGCGACATCGCGCTCGCCCGGCGCAGCGGCGACCACTGGTACCTCGCCGTCACCAACGGCGAGCAAAAGAAGAAGGAACTCACGCTGACCGTCCCGATGCTGCGAGGCCGTACCCTCACCCTCATTCACGATCAGGCCGACGGGACCGCGGCCACGCGTTCGCTCACCGTCGGACCCGAGGGGACGATCCGGCTCTCGCTGGAAATCGGCGGCGGCGCCGTGCTGTTCGACTGATGAAACTTACATCAACGAGTGACACTGGGCACGGCCTGCTTGCGCCGGCCCCCAACATACCTCGCCCTGGCGGGCACCCGTTCGACTAAGCTCACGACCGTGGCCCTCTTCCTAGAGGGGATTTCCGGACCAGTGGATTGGGTCCCCTCTAGGAAGAGGGGTGGCGCGAAGCGACGGGGTGTGTCAGGCTGGTCCGCGAGCCTGAATAATCAGGTGGGCCGGCAGGTCCCTCTGCCGGCGAGGACTGTAGTGGCAACGTGAAGGTCCGCCAACGGGCACGCGCCGACTCGCTCTGCTGAGCTCCTGGTGCGAGTCACCCAAACTTCGTTGTGGCCGGGGACGTGTCCGTCCACCTCGAAGCTCGAGAAAAAATCCTGTTCAAGTGCTTGCGCCCGGATAAGCGCGTCCGACTCCGCGTGTTGGGCCGGGCCCGTTTCAGGGTCTGGCTTTGCCCGCTGCTTCCCGTTGCTTCTGCCATTCGGCCATGAGCCGGCGGACCTGCGGGTGGGTGGGATTCGTTTCAACGGCCGGGCGCAGGTATTTCTCGGCAAGGTCCAGATGCCCGGCATCGAGCTCGATCTCGCTCCGCAGAAGGAGGGTCGGCAGAAAGGTCGGCTGGAGGGTCAGCGAACGGTCGAGCGCCGCGAGCGTGTCGTCCAGCCGGCGCAGGGCCAGCAGGGAAACCGCGAGGTTGAAGTTCATGCCGGCGTCACCCGGATTCCGGGCCAGGCCGGCCTGCCAGGCCGCCACCGCCTCCTCGTGCCGGCCGGCCGCCGCCTGGGCCAGGCCGAGGGCGTCGTACAATTCGGCGGTTTCACCGGCCTGCGCCAGCCCCAGACGGGCGACGCGAATCGCCTCACCGGGCTGACCCAGCTGGCGGTAGGCCTGACTCAGCGCAGTGAAGACGGTCGGGAGCTTCGGTCCAACCAGCCGTGGGAGGGCCTGTTCCAACAGGTCACGGGCCCGCGCCGGTTCCTTGCGCTTGAAGTGCAGGTTGCTCATCAGCACGTAGGCCTGCGCCTCGCCGGGTTTGAGCTGGATGGCGCGCGTGTAGAAATCCCGGGCCCGGTCGAGATTTTCCGTCTGGTCCTCCAGCGAGCCGAGCACGCAGAGCCGGTTGTAGTCGTAGCAGGAGGCCTGCAGCTCGTCCAACCACGGGTCTGCGGCCTCGCGGTAACGCAAGGCCTCCTGCCCCAGCCAGCGGTGCCGGGCGGCCCCGACGTCGTCGCCGGCGGAGGCCAGCAGTTCGGCGTAGAGATTGTGCGCGGTGGAAAAGTCGGGCGTGTCCTTCAGCAGCTGTTCCAACAGCG
>JBDKHE010000256.1:0-13053 GCA_039797805.1 Verrucomicrobiota bacterium | reverse complement strand
ATGTTGGCCAGATGGGCGCTCGTGATCGAGCGGTGGCCGGTCTCGACCGGGGTGATCGTGGGCTTCGCGTCGTAGATGCAATCGACGAAGTTGCGCTCGTGCAGTTTGCTTTCGTAGAGGCGGACCTCTCCGTCGCCGATTTTTTCACGCCGAAGCTCCTCCGGCTTGGTGATGAGCTTGTCCCGGCTGACAAAGAGGGACTTGCCGCCCTCGCCCTCGAAGAGGATGCCGTTGGGATGGCTATTTGAAACGTTGGCGCGGACACCACTGGCGTAAACAACGTCGAAATTGAAAGCCGTGGCGGTATTGTAGAGCTCGGTCGCGGGCGGGAGTGTGGCGACGACATTTTCAATCGCCACCGGGCCCGAGGCGTCCTTGTCGAGTGCCCACTGCACGATGTCGAGATGGTGCGCGCCCCAGTCGGTGATCAAGCCGCCGGAAAAATCGTAGTTGTGACGCCAGTTGAGCTGCAGAATTGCGGGTCGATAGGCCCGCTCTGGCGCGGGCCCGAGCCAGAGATCCCAGTTGAGTTCCGGTGGCACGGGTTCGGGTTCCTGCCGGGAACCGAGCCGGGACCAATCCTCGTGGCCACCATTGAAGCCGACGGTGATCGCCTTGAGACGACCGATACGACCATTGCGGACAAACTCGCACGCCATGCGAAAATAGACCGAGCTGCGCTGTTGGGATCCGGTCTGGAAGGTGATGCCGGTCCGCTCCACCTCGCGGGCCATCCGCCGGCCCTCCTCGATCGTAAGAGCGAGCGGCTTCTGGCCGTAGATGTGCTTGCCGTGGCGGGCGGCGAGCAGCGCGGCCGCGCAGTGCCAGTGATCGGGGGTCGCGATGTAAACGGCATCGAGGTCCTCGCGGTCGAGCATTTCGCGGAAGTCCTCGTAAACGCGGCAGCCCCGGTAGGCGCCGCCGGGCTGGTTCTCGGCGTAATATTTTTCAATGGTGCGCTGGCCGACGAGCCGGCCGCCGCGGAGTTCACCGCGGTAGCCGTAGTTCGGCAGTTCGGACACCGGGTCGGCGACGGCGACGATCTGCACCCGCGGGTCGGCGAGAAAATTCGGAACCGTGTTGTGGGCGATCGTGCCGAAGCCGAGCACGCCGAGGTTGACCCGCCCGGACGGCGCGGGGCGGCGGACCCGCGACCGGGCGGGCGACACGCAGGAGGTGAGCGCGGGCAAGGCGAAGCCGGCGGCGGCGGCCACGGCGGATTTAGCAAGGAATTCACGACGGTTCATGGAACGTTTCATTGGATTATTCATGAGAAGGTTTGATACGACCGGTTGTTGGGAAAAAGCGGGGACGGACGCAGCCGGGAGCAAGACCCTTTGTCAGGGATCTTCGCCTTTCGGCAGTGCGGTATCGGGTTTGTCGTTGAAGCGCCGGCCGAAGATCCGGCGCGACCACGCTTCCGCGCGGTCGTCCAATGCCTGGATCTCCGCGTCGGATTCGAAGGTGCGGCCTTGGTCGTTGGTTTCGACGATCCAGGTTTCAAGCTCACCGCGCAGGCGTTTTAGCACGGCTTGATGCTCGGGCTTCGGCGAATTGATGAGGTTGACGATCTCGTGCGGGTCGGCGACGAGGTCGTAGAGTTCCTCCGGGCCCATCCGGTCAGCGAAGAGTTTTTCCTGCGCGGCGTCGAGCCTGCCCTCCGCGTGGAGGCGGCGCATCGCGGGGATCGCGACGTATTGGTTCTCCTTGTAGCGGTTCAGGGCGTAAAAGGGCTTGCCGGGCGTTAAGTTCCTGATGTAGCGGTAGCGCTCGTCGCGCACCGTGCGGAGGCGGAAGACCGTCTCGTCGCAGCGGTCGCGCGCGCCAAACGCATACCGGCGCGCGGGCTCCGTGTGCGGCCCGAAGAGCACGCGGCCCTGCATCGCGGGGGGCTTGGGTGCGCCGGCCAGCGCGATCATCGTGGCGGCGAGGTCGGTGGCTTCGACGATCCGGCCGCTTGCAACCCCGGGCGCAAAGCCGACGGGAACCGGAATTCCCTTTGGCCAGCGCATGATGAGCGGCACCCGCAGGCCGCTGTCATAGCACCACTGCTTGCCGCGCACGTGCGCCTGACCGTGGTCGCCCATGAAGACGACGAGCGTGCTGTCGGCGAGACCGTCGCGCTCAAGCTGGGCGAGGATCGCGCCAACCTTGGCGTCAAGGGCGGAGGCGTCGTCGAGATAGTTGGCCCAGTCGGCGCGCACCTCGGGGCAGTCGGGGTAGTAAGGCGGGATAGCAACCTTTGCCGGCTTGATGCGGCGCGGCGCGGAAAAGGCGCGGCCGGTGGTAAGAGTGGCGTGTGCGTTGCGATGGGTCTCGGAGAGGTTGATCTGAGCGTAAAAGGGCTGGTGCGCTTTCAGGTCGGTCCATTGGTCGGAATCGAACGGCGCGCCCTTGTAGTAAAAATTCCAGTCGGTCTTGCCCGCGCCCTTGAACGCGATCGGCGCGGGGAACGCGCGGATGTTGGCGGTGAAGTAGCCGGCGTCGCGCAACCAATCGGTGAGCACGCGAACGCCGGCGGGAAGCGGATACTCGGGGCCGTGGTGCGAGCGGTGGTTTTGCGCGCCAATGCTCGTCTGATACATTCCGGTCATGATGGCCGAACGGCTGGCCGAACACACCGGCGCCGTGGTGAACGCACGGTCGAAACGCATGCCCTCGGCCGCGAGCCGGTCGAGATTCGGACTCGCGACTTCCTTGGTGCCGTAACAGCCGAGGTGCGGGCTGAAATCCTCGGCCAGGATCCAAAGGATGTTGGGCCGCGCGGGCGCCGCCGGGGCGGACTCCGCGGCCCCGACCGCGGTGGTGATGAGCAGGGACGCCGCCGCCAGGGCGGCGAGACGGGATCGGGAGGGGTGTTTCATAATTGATGTCGTGGGAAGTTCAGCATGGGGATTGCACGCGAAGTGGTTAGGGGGAAACGCCGTCCGCCTGGGATGGCGGCGGGACCGCGGTCGCGCGCAGTTCCAGAAGCCGGAATGTGCCGGCCGGAACGCGCAGCGCAAGCGGTTGGTTCAGATCGCCGAGTTTGTCGCCGGTGAGGCGGTCGGTGACCTGCCAGTTGCCCGGCAATTGCGCGGTGAGTTTTACGTCACGGTTGGCGGGGTCCAGCCAGCCGGGGTCAACGAGCGCGATGACGTAGTGACCGTGCGAGGTCTCGATGATCTGGTGGAACACGCGGCCTGCGACGGCGAAGGGGAACGTCCTGGCCGCGGCGGCGAGATCGGCGGTGAGCGCGACGCGGGCTTCGGCCAGCGTGAAGTCCTTCCCTGCCCTGCTCAGTTTGTCGCCGTCGGTCGTCCACATGGCTGTTCGCTCGCCAGGACGGTCCGCCGCGCGGGGCACGAGGGCGACGAAACCGTGCGGGGCCGTCGTGGGCAGGTGGGTGGCGTCGCGCCGGGTGCGGCCCCAGAGATAGGTGGACACGTCGGTCGGCGGCAGCGGCGCCATGCCCCAGTAACAGTCGAGGCGGTCGAAGGCCCACGCCTTCCCATCGGTGCCGTCCATGGCCCAACGATGTTCATTGTGACCGTTGGATCCGTGTTCGCCAAACCGTTCGCTGGGTTGTCGCATCACCAGCGCGACCGGCGAGATGGCGCGCAGTTGCTCCCGTTTGGGCGGTGTGATCGCTCCCCGGCCGAGCAGGTGGAGAAAGGTCGCCGCGCCCTCGGTGCCGGTGCGCGTCCAGCGGCCGGTGCTGCGCTCGCTTTCGCCGTTGAGCATCATGAAAACACGCGCGCCGAGCATCGCCTGAGAGACGTAGTAACGCAACTGCGGATGGCCGGTCAGGGGGTATTCCCACTCCCAGGCGCGGCTGAAACCGAACCAGTCGGCAGC
This sequence comes from Verrucomicrobiota bacterium, assembly GCA_039797805.1. GTDB lineage: Bacteria > Verrucomicrobiota > Verrucomicrobiia > Opitutales > Opitutaceae > Lacunisphaera. The sequence goes on along the minus strand of JBDKHE010000256.1, from coordinate 9,216 downwards.
GCAGCGGGTCGCCCAGCCGTCGACCTGCCCGTCGAGCCACAGGCCGACCCGCGCGGCGAGATTGACGTCCGGGCTGCGCGAGTTGCTGTCCTCCACGCAGGGCAGGATTGCCGACCGGTAACGACCGTCAAAAATCAGCTCGCGCACCCGTGCGTCAGCCGGCCAGCGGGCCCACCAAACATTCTTGTTGTGGAGCATGAACCGCTTTTGGTGCTGCAGGCACAAATCCAAGATCGGTTTGAGATAGTGCTCGGCGTAGTAGGGCAGGGCGTCGGCTTGTTCGTCTTCGGTGGTGATAAAGCCGAGCAGCATCGTCGGCGCGGCTTCCAGCATCGCGCGGATGGAGGCCAATTCCACGGTCGGACTGCAGCCGTGGCCGACATTGAGCCAAAAGGGGGTGCGCCCAGCTTCGAAGCGTTTCGCCCCTTCGACGAGCTGGGCGCGTGTCAGGTCGTGCGCGAGGCGGGAGTCCCGGCTCCAGGGCTTGCCGTCAGGGCGCAGCAAGGGAGCGTTCTCGCTCGGCCAGAACGCGGCGCCGAATCGCAGGCGCGGATAAGGAAATAGTCTTTCGTCGCCGCGCACCGCGGCGATCCAGCGGTCGAACTTCCGTGTATCCCAACCGCTCCAGAGGTTGGCGTGGGTGAGGACGACATCGAACGGGCCGTCCGCCCCGCCCATCGGTTCCCCCTGCCAGGCGGCGGCGGTATCGGACAGGTTCTTAAGAGCGGCGCCGACACCGGCCATGACGCCGCGACGCTCAAGCCCGGCCAGCACCTTCTCCCAACCGGCATCGAAAGTCAGGCGGTAGAGGTTGTCGTCGCCGTTGGGGCTGGAGCCGAGGAGCACGCTGCCGCGCGGCGAACCGGGCAGATAGACCACATCCGTGAACCCCAGCGGCGCGACGGCCTGGCCGAGTTCCTTGCCCGTCGCGCCGTAGAGCCGCACCTGCGGTCCCTCGACAATGACGGTCTCGGCCCCGGTCCGGTCGGTGAGATTGCCCGCCGCCAGCAGCCGCATGTTGTAGTGGTAATCGTAGCTCGGCTCCATGAACCGGCCCGGCAGGGCAAAACGGGACCGCAGCCCGCCCTTGAGGGTGAAGACCCCGGGTTTGTAGATCAGTTCGTCCGCACTATCCCCGTCGAGATCGGCCGCGACCCCGTTGGCGTGCTTCAAGGTCATCGCCGGATCCCGCGGCTGCCGTCCGCTCGGAATGCGCTCCCTGAGTTCAGTGAGCGCAGCTCCCTTGAAGAAAAACACATCCTGCGACTGCCCGCTGCCGCGGATCGGCAATACCGCGATCTCATCCGCGCCGTCGCCGTCGAAATCCCCCGCTCGCATCAAGCGCACCGCGCCGTCCACCTTGGCGCTTTTCAGCTTTGTGCCGTCCGCCCCAAACACGGCGACTTCCCGCGACACGCCACCCGCCAGCACCACCGGCGTCTTGCCGTCGAGCTTGGCGATGGCGACCTGATACACCGGCGCGCCGAGGTCTTGCTTCCAGCGCAGTCTCCCGTCCGGGGCGAAAACATAAACCGAGCCATCCGCGCCCGCGGCGACAATCTCGTCGCGGCCATCGCCGTCGAGATCGCCCGCGGCGAGATCGAACACGAAGCCATCCACGGGCGCGTCCCACCGATGGGTTCCGTCGGCGGAGAAGGCGCACACGCGGTTGTCGTAGGTCGAGCCAACAATCTCCTTTGCGGCCGCCTGGCCATCCAGTTCCGCGATCGCCAGCCGGTAAATATTGCGGCCGGGGGTGGGGATGATCTCCACGCCGGCGCGGACCGGGACGGCCGAAAGACCGTGGCAGGCGAGGGCGATCAGGAGCAACGGGGGCAGCTTCATGGCGTGTCAGGGAATTGCCGCATGACCTCGCGATGGGTTTTGGTGATGCGCGTCACGAAGTCCTCGAACGGCGTGCCATCCGGACGCAGCAGACCCTGTTTGTAGCGCCGGGTGTGGTCCTTGTAGCTCGTGAGGTATTGGCAGCGGAAGTAGCCGACGATGTAGGGCCGCGCCAGCGCGTCGCGCAGGAAGCGGTCATACGAGTCGGCGGCCTCCGCGGCGCTGGCGTATTCATGCCAGCCGCCCGTCTTCGGGGTCTGGTCGTCAAAGAAGCCGCACTGGTGGTCGGCGATGATGATCGGTTTGCCGGTCAGGCGGTGCAGGCGGTCGAACTCCGCGGCGTCGAACCGCGTTTCGTCCGGCCGGGCCAGGGGCACGACCGACGGCTGGTAGTGGTCGCCCGGCTGGATGCCGAGCACGTCGATGAACTTCGCCGCCTCCTCCAGCACCTCGTCGGGGTGGTCGCGCAGGTGAAAACGATCGCCCATGAGCAGGCCGCGCGGGTGTTCGCGGCGGAAGGGCGCGCTGATCGTCTGGTAATACTGGCGCGCGATCTGGCGCAGGAATTCGCGGTCGTCGGCCCGGACCGCCGGGCGTTCGGGGTCGAGGACCGTCCAATCGGCCTGGGCGACCTCCGCGAAGGAGGCGAAGGCCGTGCCGTAGGCGTCATTGAGCGCGGCGATGCCGCGGTGCCGTTCGCGCAGAAAAGCGGTGTAGCGTGCGCGGCCCGGAGCTTCGGGCGGCAGGCCGCGCATGAAGGAGACAAAATCGGTGCCATGGGATTTTCGGGTGAGGCGCAAATCCCAGCACAGCGAATCGCTCCAGGTCCAGGCGAGGCAGCGGGGGTTCGCCTTCATCTCGGCGGCGGCGGCCCGCGCCTTGGCCTCGGCGTCCGCCGCGAAGGCGGGCGCGAACACGTCCACGTAGGCCAGTTTTTCATGCCAGAAGGAGGCGTCCACGAACTTGGTGCTGAGGATGTAGGGCATGGTGCCGCGCAGCTCCGGCGGGGCCTGGAAGCCGGCGCTGTTGAAGCCCCAGCCCCGGATCTGTTCCTCCACGGCGGCGAACACCCGCGGCCAGTCCATGCCGAAGCGCCGGGCGAAGCCGGTGCGGGAGAAGTCGGCGGTGTTCTTCAGTTCGTTGAGATGATTCAATCCCAGCGCGATCATGCCGTGGCCCTCGGGCGTGATCAGCCACCAGCGCCCCCGGTTCTCTTGGAGGCGGAAGGATCCGGTGGCCTCGACGCTCCACGCGGTGTCGCCCCCGAAACGATCGGCCGCCGCGCGCAACACCGCCGGCCCGGCCAGCAACAGCAGCAGGGTGGACACCGTGAAATGGGGCAGGAGTCGGCGCATGGGAGGGAAACCGCTTGGCTCAAGGCCGCCGCACCTCCAGCAACCGCAGCGCGCCGGCCGGCACCCGCAGCTCCAAGGGGGCATCCAATCCACCCAGGGCTTGGCCGGTGAGACGGTCGGTGACGATCCAGCGGCCGGGCAACCGCGAACTCAGGCGCACGGTGCGCTCGGCGGGATCGACCCAGCCGGGATCGATCAGCGTGACGATATAGCTTTCCGGCGTTTGTTCGACGACCTGGTGGAATACCCGGCCCTCGACATGGAAGGGCAGGCTGCTTTCCGCGGCCGCCAGGTCGACGAGCAGCGCGGTTCTCGCCTCCACGAGCGGATAGGACCGGCCGCCCTTGCTCAGGGTGTCGCCATCGGTGGTCCAGACGGTTTTCCACGGGCTGTCCGGACGGGAAATGCCGCCGGGCACGAGGGCGACGAATCCGTGCGGGGTCGTCGCGGGCAGGTGCGTGGCGTCGCGCCGGGTGCGACCCCAGAGATAGGTGGACACGTCGGTCGGCGGCAGCGGCGCCATGCCCCAGTAACAGTCGAGCTGGTCAAAGGCCCACGGCTTGGCGTCGCTGTCGTCGCGGTTCCAGCCCGCGTCGCCATGGCCGTTGGTGCCGTGCTCCCGGAAGCGCGAGCTCGGCTGGCGCAGCTCCAGCGCGACCGGCGAGATCGCGCGCAGTTGCTCCCGTTTGGGCGGAGTGATGGCGCCCCGGCCCAGCAAGTGGAGGAAGGTGGCCGCGCCCTCCTGGCCGACCGGCGTCCAGCGGTCCGAGGTGCGTTCGCGCTCGCCGCTCATCAGCAGGAAGGTGCGCGCGCCCAGCATCGCCTGGCCGGTGTAATAACGCAGGGTGGGGTGCCCGGTCAGGGGGTATTCCCATTCCCAGGAGCGGTTGAAACTGAACCAGTCCGCGCCGGCCCGGCTGGCCCAGCCGTCCACCTGGCCGTCGAGCCAGAGGCCGACGCGCGCCGCGAGGTTGAGGTCGGGGCTGCGCGAGTTGCTGTCCTCGACCGAAGGCAGGATCACGGAACGGTAGCGGCCGTTGAAGATGAGTTCGCGGATCTTCGGGTCCGCCGGCCAGTGCGCCCACCAGACGTTTTTGTTGCGCAAGATGAAACGCTTCCCGTGCGCCAGGCAGAGCTCCAGGATCGGCTTGATGTGGTGCTCCAGGTAGTAGCCCATGACCTCCGCCTGCTCGGCCTCGGAGTCGATGAAACCGAGCAGCATGGTCGGGGCGGCCTTTAGCATCGCGGCGACGGTCGCGACCTCAAGGTGCGGGTCGCAGCCGTGGCCGACCTGCACCCAGAAAGGACAGCGCTCCCCCTCAAAATGTTTCGCGGCGGCGACGATCTGCGCTCGCGTCAGGTCGTGCGCCAGCCGCCGGTCCCGCTCCCACGGTTTGCCGTCGGGGCGCAACAGCGGCGCATCCTCGCCCGGCCAGAAGGCGGTGGCGAAGCGCAGCCGCGCGTAGGGGAAGCTCCGCTCGTAGTCGCGGACCTCGGCGATCCAGGTGTCGAATTTTTTGGGATTCCACCCGCTCCAGAGCGTGTGGTTCACGATCACATCGAAGGGCCCGTCGGCCCCGCGCATGGGCTCGCCCTGCCACTGGCGCGCGGCGGCCCCGAGGTTTTGCAGGGTGGCGCCGATGCCGGCCATGAGGCCGCGCCGCTCCAGTCGGGCGAGCGACTTTTCCCAGCCCGGCTCGAAGGTCAGCCGGTAGAGGTTGTCGTCCCCGTTCGGACTGGAGCCGAGGATGACGCTGCCGTGCGGCGAACCGGGCAGATACGCCGCGGCGGTGAAGCCCAGCGGGGCGGTGGCCCGGCCGAGTTCCCGGCCGGCCTGATCGCAGAGCCGCACCACCGGGCCCTCGACGAGGACGAGTTCCTGGCCAGAGGCGGAGGCGAGATCGCCCTGCGCGAACAGCCGCATGTTGTAGTGCGCGGCATAGCTGGCCTGGGAGGATCTCCCGGGCAAGGCGGTGCTCCGCCACGCGCCACCTGCGAGCCGGTTGATGCCCGGTGTGAAGGTGAACTCGGCGACGCCATCCCCGTCGAGGTCGCCCGCGAGGCCGTTGGCCGAGCGCAGGCTCAGGAGCGGATCGCCGACATGCATGCCGCGCGAAATGCCGGCCCCCATCCGGTCAAGTTTCGGCCCCTTGAAAAAACGAATGTCCTGCGCCTGACCGCGGATGACCAGGGCCCCCACCTCGTCCGCGCCGTCCCCGTCAAAATCGCCGGCCCGCAGCACCCGGATCATGCCATCGACCTCGGCGCCCGCCAGCCTCGTCCCATCGGCGGCGAAGGCGACGACCTGGCGCGAGATGCCGCCGGCCAGCACCGCGGGATTTTTCCCGTCGAGCCGGGCCACGGCCACCTGGTAAACCGGTGCCTGCAGGTCGGCCGTCCAGAGTTTTCGCCCAGTCGCATCGAACACGGAAACCAATCCGTCCGCTCCCGCCGCCACGATCTCATCCTTGCCATCGCCGTCGAGATCCCCCGCCGCGAGGTCGAAAGCGAAAGCGCCCAATGCCGCGTCCCACCGGTGGGTGCCGTCGGCGGCGAAGGCGCACACGCGGTTGTCGTAGGTCGAGCCGATGATGAGGGCATCGGCCGGCGCGGGCCCCGTCCGCGCGACGGCCAGGCGGTAGACGTTGCGGCCAGGCGTGGGCATCACCTCCACGCCCGCGCGGGCGTCGAGTGTGGCCAGCGCCAGCGCGAGGAGACTCCAGCGGATCGGGGAGGGGAATTTCATGGATTGCCAGGGGCGAAAGCGAGCAGGGGCATCGGTGGAACGGGGCGCGAGATTAGGAACGATAGAGCCGCGCCAGCACTTCCGTGTTGGTCGTGATGATCGCCTCCAGCAGGCGGGGGTAGGGCTCGCCGTCGGGGGCCAGGAGGCCTTGCTTCCAGCCCGCCGGGCCTTGCCCGGGGCGCAGGCGGGTGGCGAACTGGCAGCGGCTGTAGCCGATGAAGTAAGGCTGGGCAAAAGCGGCGGTGAGATAGCGGGCATACTGCGCGGCGGCGGCTTCCTCGCTTTCCAGCGGGCGCCCCATGACGCGCGGCGTGGCGGGCGTGGGAAAATTGCCCACGTGATCGACGTTGATGACCGGCCGGCCGGTGCGACGATGAATCTCGCCATAGTAGGCCGGGTCGAAGTCGCCTTCCATCTGGACGGCCACGACGGGGAAGTATTGGGCGGACAGCTCCACGACCGGCAGGTGGAGCCGCTGGCCGGCGAACCGCTCGCCGAGCACGAGGTGGTTCGGGTCGTGGCGCCGGAAGGCTTCGGCGGTAAGGCGGTAGCATTGCCCGGCGATTTCGGTGACGAAGGCCAGCTCGGCGGCCGGGCGATCAGGGGCGTCGCGCACGGCCTGCGCGTAAGCGAGCCCGCCGGGCGAACCGGGCGGAAGCCGGCGGAAGAAGGAGAGCCAGCTCTCTCCCTGCGTGCGCTCCAGATCCTCCAGATAGGCCAGGTCGCCCCAAAGGGGGAGGTCGACCAGGTAATAGCCGAGCAGATGGCGGTTTTCCTTCAACGGCCGGCAGAATTCCGCCACGCGGCGGTCGAGGTCGGCGGCGAACTCCGGCGCGAAGACATCCGCGTAGCGCGGTTTGCCGGTTATGAACACGCCCGAGGTGGCGGTCTGTTGGAAGCCGACGGCGAACGGCAGGGTCTGGCGGAATTGCAGAGGACTGTCGTAACCGGCGAAATTGAACCCCCAGCCACGCAGGGCCTGCTCGACGTGGTCGGCGGCCCGCCGGAGGTCGCCCCCGTGACGTTCCCGGACAAAATCGTGCTCCGTGGGCCCGGGTTTGTTGTTCCCGAGGCCGAGGTAGCTCGCGAGGTGGTTCACGCCGAGGGGAATGTAGGCGTGGCCCTCGGGTGTGACGAAGAACCAGCGGCCCCGCAGTTGCTCGAGGTGAAACCAGCCTGTGGCGCGGCCCTTGATCGCTATTGCGCCCCCATAGGTATCATGATCTTGGGCCGCAAGCGGCGCGGTCAGTGCGCAGGCGGCGAGGATCGAGCAAAGCGGGTTGGGAAGCTTCATTCGCAGTGGGTCCGATACCCCGAAGCTTGCTTCGGCTTGGTCGGTGGAACGGGATTGGGTGTGGATTGCATGGGGCTCGAACGGGTTTGCAGAGGTCTTGTCAAATGCCCCGAGCTTGCTCCGGGGATCTTTACTGGTTTGCGGCTGCCTACTGGTGATGGTCCGCCGAGCGCAGGAAGGCCTTGGGAGGAAGCGTGGCGGCGAGGCCGCCGGCGGGATCGTTCACCAGATCGGGTTCGGCCAGCAGTTGCTGCACGTTGGCAAAGGCCTCAGGATGGCTATTGGCCCAGAAGAGATAGTTGAGTTTGAGTTGCCCTTGGGCCAATTTCAGGTGCTCGCGGACGGGGATAAGCGCTTCGTCCTCGGACGTGATCACGATCGGCTTGCCGTTGATCGTGGTATAGCCCATCGCCAAGGCATTGCGCTTTTTGAGCGCTACGCAGTAGTTCGTGATCTGCACCGCCGCCCCCAGGGGAACAATGCCGGCGAGCTTGGGGTAAAGGCGGTATATGCCCCTCGTGGGATGACTGATGGCGTCTTCGCGCGGATAAACATCGGGGCCGCCCAAACCGACGCCGATCTCCTTTTCGTAGTCGGTGAGCTGGCCGAGCAGCTTGGACGGGAAATTGGTGTATTGGATGACAACGGTGCGGGGGAAGGCGTGGCGCAGCGCCCACATCGTGTCCTTGAGTGCGGCGAAATAGTTCTCCTCGGTGTAAGGCGTGACGCCGGATTGCGGTTTGGCATCCTCCTTGATGCTGGGGGAGGACTCCGGCAGATTCACCGCCTCGAGGTTGGGATGGGCGTCGAATTCCCGGCCCAAGGCGGCGATCAGCGCCTTGAACCTTGCGCGCACCGCGTCGTTCCAGAGCACGGGATTGTAGGAGCCCATGATGGTGGCATAGACCCCGCCCCCGAACTTCGTCCCCTCCAGATAATCGGGCACGTTGCGGACGCCCCGGGCAAAGGACTTGTAGGTGAGCTGCACGACCAGTTGCCGGCCGTGCTTTTTAGCCAGCGCGAGATCGGCGCGCAGGGTGGAGAAATCGAAGCGCCCTTCCTGCGGCTCCAACGTGCGCCAGTTGTAGTTCTTCTGCACCCCGCGGAAGTGAGGCAGGGACAAAAGCTCCGGGGTCAGCGCCAAATTTTCGACGTAAATATAATGCCCGGGATGCCATTTGCTCTCAGCTGAAACCGGAGAGCAAATGGCGGGGTGGATTAGGAGGAGGAAGAGCAGGCTTGTTTTCATCGCGCGTTGGACCGGCGTTGCGGTCCGTGGATTTTACGCGGAATACATGGCGGGACATTTATCTGCGCAGGTGGTTGTGCGTCCCGTCGGGTATTCACAACGCAGGTCGCTCGGCTTGGGAAAGCACAGGATCCTGGAGTTCGGCCATCCGGGCGAGAATGCGCGTGGAGAGATTCTCGCGGGCCGCGCGGGCGGCCGGGCCAAGGTCGGCGATGAGATTGCGGGTCTCGCCCGGATCGACCGCGATGTGGTAGAGTTCGTCGCGCCCGTGATGCTTGAAATCACGGATGAGTTTCCACTCCCGGGTGCGATACATGCGCATATGGGTTTGGGCGCGGTGTTTCTGGGAATATTCGGCGTAGAATTCCTCGTTCCACCCCTTGGCATCCCCGCGCAGCAGCGGGGTGACATCCCGGCCGCGGATGACAGTGCCGGCGGGGATCGGCGCGCCGCTGAGGCTGGCAAATGTCGGCAGCCAGTCCAAATGGGTGAGCAGATGCGGGCTGACCGTGCCGGCCTTGATCACGCCGGGCCAGCGCATCACCAGCGGGATGCGCAGGGAGGTGTCGAACATGTTGGGTCGCTCCGGCGCAGGGATGTCCGGCGTGCCCGGTAGCATCGCCTCCGGCTTCAGGAGCCAGGAGGCGTTGCCTTTGTGCCAGAGGCCGTGGTGGCCGATGTTGTAGCCGTGATCGGAGGTGCAGATCAGGAGGGTGTTCTCCGTAAG
>JBDKHE010000255.1:0-6450 GCA_039797805.1 Verrucomicrobiota bacterium | reverse complement strand
TGCCAATCAAGACGGGCCAACGGGTGGTGATCGAGGGGGTCGTGGTTCCCTCCCGGGGCATCTTGCGCGACGAAGTGACCGTTACCGTCTTGCAGGAAAATGCCCTGCCCGAGCCACTTTCGACCGACGGGCGGGTCGGCGACGCTTTCGCCTTTGATGCGCAGTGGACGAGCCTGCGCGGCTATGTCTGCCAGCAACGCGAAGTGGATGCCACCCACGTGGAGTATCAGGTCATGGCCGAGGGTTGGTTGGTGAACGTGCGTTTGTTGGTCTCGGCGACCGAACCGCTGCGGCAACTCGTCGGGGAGATGGTACACTTTAATGGGGTCTATGTAGGCACCATCGATGTCGACCAACACGTAAAGGACATAAGTTTTTGGGTGCCACGCTCCACGGATGTCAAAGTCCTCGGGGACTTGGATGCCGATCCGCGGTTTCATTTGGCGGTCACGCCGCTGGATGCGTTGCCGGACGGCAAGGTCGGAGAGTGGGTAAGAATCCGTGGAGCGCTCAGGGACTGGATTCCTGGCCAGAGCCTGGTCATCCGGGATGAAACCGGCCAGATCGTGGTGAATTCTCCGCAGCCCGCGTCGCTGCAAATCGGGGACAACGTCGAGGTGGTCGGGCGACTCGGCCAAACGGGACTGACCGTATCCTTGCGGGAACCGCTGTTTCGGACTCTTCCTCGCCGGACGAGCGGAGCGCCTTCCGGGCAAAACGGCGGTGCGCCGACCCTTCGGCTGCGGGTGGTCCAGCAGATCCTGGAGCTTCCTCCGAGCGAAGCGTCCCGGGGTTATCCCGTTTTCCTGCGAGGCACCATATCCTGGTCCGATCCCAAGGCTGATTTTTTCTTTTTGCATGACGCAACCGGAGACATTCGGGTGCGGAATACCGGCCAGGCCGCAGTGCCGCCCATCAACCAAGTTGTGGCGCTGGAAGGGGTCTCGGCCTTTGGCAATTTCGCCCCGGAAGTTCATCTCCGGGCCGTTACTCTCCAAGCGCTGATCGTGCCGCCTGCGGCTCCCCGCATCAGCCTGGATCAGGCGTTCAGTGGTGAGGAGGAAGCGCGACAGGTTGAAATGTATGGCTACATCCGGGAAGTAAAGCAGGACGGTGATTGGACTCGCCTCGAACTCACAGCCGATACCGGCGAGTTTTCGGTCTTCGTGCCGATCGACCCGACCTTGACGGACCTGCGGGGTTCTTCGGTCAGTGTTACAGGCGTATGCACGGCCGAGGCCAACGAGCAGGGGCAGATGACGGGAATCCGGGTCTGGGCTACGGGAAGGGCGGCCCTCGTGGTGGACCAAACCCAACCGGTCGATCCGTTCAGCATCGAGCCACGCAGTATCGCGAGTCTGACAGACCGGGCCTTCTTGCGGACCACCAGCCGTCGGGTCCGCGTGTCCGGCCGGGTGCTTTTGCAGGTGCCCGACCGATACCTCTACCTGCAGGATGAAAGCGGTGGACTGCTCGTCCTGACGAGGGATACCAAGGGGCTGGCCCCGGGAGTTTCGATTGATGTGGTGGGTTTCCCGGGGCGCGCCGGCAGTCGCATGGTTTTGCGCGAGGCGGTCTGGCGGACGCACCCGGACGGACCAGAGATTGTCCCGCAGGTCATCGCACAACCGGCCGCGCTTGTGACGGCGGCAGACTCCCGATTGGTGCGTCTCCCCGCGATTTTGCGCCAAGTGGTGGGGACCGGTGACGAGGCTAGGCTGACGATGCAGGCCGGCAATCGGATCGTCGATGCGATCATAGACTCGGCGGGTGCATGGTCTCCGCCGGAACCCGGTAGCCTGCTCGAACTGACCGGGGTATACGTGTGTGAGTTTGATGAATACCGGCGGCCGCACAGCTTCCATCTTGAGCTGCCCGGTCCTGCCGGGATCACGCTGCTTGCCGCGCCCTCGTGGTGGACGGCTCAACGGGCCCTGTTCGTCGCCGGGGTTTTTGCGTTTTTTGCAGCCCTGATCCTTGGCTGGGTGGTCGCCTTGCGCCGGCGGGTGCAGGCGCAGACTGAAATGATCCGGTTGCAGCTAGAAAAGGAGGCTCGTCTGCAAACGGAGCTCGAGCGCTCGTCCCGGCTTGAGTCGCTCGGGGTGCTGGCGGGCGGGATCGCCCATGATTTCAACAACCTGCTCACTGCGATTCTTGGCAACCTCGGCCTCGCGGCGATGGACAAACGGGCGATGGCGGCCGCGGGCGACTGCATCTCGGAGGCAGAGCGTGGCGCCCGCAGGGCCCGCGACATCACCCAGCAACTGCTCACCTTTGCCAAGGGAGGCGACCCGGTCCGCACCTCGGTCCTGCTGCCGGACATTGTCACGGAAGCGGCCAATTTTGCCCGCCACGGCACCAATATCCGTTTCGAATATGATTTTCCGCCGGACCTGCCTCCGGGGGACGTGGATGCCGGGCAGATCTCCCGCGTGGTGCACAACCTCGTGCTCAACGCCGTGCAGGCGATGCCCGATGGCGGAGTGGTGAGCATCGGGCTTGCCGCCGTCACCTTGGAGTCAGGGGAAATCGATTTGCTGGCACCCGGTCGATACATCCGCCTGACCGTGGCTGATACGGGCAAGGGTATACCGCCGGAAATTCTCGCCCGCATCTTCGACCCCTACTTCTCGACCAAGTCGAAGAACAGCGGCCTAGGCCTGGCCACCGTCCGCTCGATCATCAAGAAGCACAACGGACACGTCGAGGTCCGGTCGCAGCTGGGGATCGGGACAACGTTTTCCATCTGGCTGCCGGTCGCGCCAGAGGTGAAGGCCGTTCCGGCCGGGCCTTCCCGCCTGCAAAGCACCACTCCGGCTCGCATCCTGTTGATGGACGACGAGGAAGTAATCCGGAAAGTGGCGGGCCGGATGCTCTCGCTGGCCAACCATGAGGTGGTCTTTGCCGTCGACGGCGGCGAGGCCGTCCGCCTGTTTGCGGAGGCACGCAAGGCCGCCCGCCCGTTTGATCTGGTGATCTTTGACCTGACTGTTCCCGGCGGCATGGGCGGCAAGGACGCCCTGCAGGAATTGCTGAAAATCGACCCTGAGGTTCGGGCGATCGCGTCAAGTGGGTACTCCAGTGATCCGGTGATGGCCAATCCGCAGACCTTCGGATTTCGCGCGATGTTGGCCAAGCCCTACGACATTCCGGATTTGCTGCGGGTCGTGGAGCAAGTTCGCCAAGGCTAAACCTTGGTCTAAGCGGGTTCAGCTGTGCCCGAGCTTGCGGTAGTCGAGCACACTGTGGCTGATGAATCCGGCTTCGACGCAGGCAAGATCGTTGAGCGGTTCTGCCGGTGAGACGTTCTCTCCTTCGGTCCAGATCAGCTGGTGGCGGCCCTGGTCGTCGGCCGGCGTGAAAAGTCCGGGTGCGAAAAAATGCGCCGGAACCGTCCGTTTCACCACCGTGTCGGGCTGGCAGGGGTGCGGAAAATTGACATTGTGCACCGTGAAGCTGCGCGGCGGTGTGGCGGACAGGAGTTCCCCGGCCAGGCGCGCGGCGTGGGCGGCGGAGACCTTCAGCGTTGCCAGCAATTCACCCTCGGGCACGCCGCCGTGCTCCTTCAACCGGTAGTAGGTCTCCTCGGCTACGTCCTGGGAGACCGCCATGGCCGGCAACCCGTGGAGGGCTCCTTCCCAGGCCCCGGCCACCGTGCCGCTGGCGATGATGAAGGCCAGCGTGCAGTTGAAGCCGACATTGATGCCGCTGACCACGCCCTCGACCTTGCCGGGCAACAGGTGGGCCAGGGCAATATTGACGCAATCAGAAGGAGTGCCGTCGACGATCCAGGTCGGACAACCCAATCCACGGTCGACGGCCGCGGATTTCACCGGACGGCTGCGCGTCTTGGATGCGCCGGTCCAGCTTTGTTCGCTCGCCGGCGCCACGACATAGAGCTCGTGGCCGGCGGCACGCAAAGCGTGGATCAATTCATGGAGGAAGGGGGAGCCGATGCCATCATCGTTGGTGACCAGAAGTTTCATCAGGAGGCGGGGTTACGCAATACGCCCGACATCCGAAATGGAAGTCGCAAATGCAAAGGCCGGATCTCGCAAACAGTGCGTAGTGCTGGGCAAGAACCACGGAGAGCCCCGGGGGTGTCCCCGGCTATTCTAACAACATGGCCCCCAACATTCCAACCATCCAGCCAATCGCCGCGGGCCGGCGGTGTCCCCTTCTCGCATGAAACCTATCATTCTCAACAATACCGTCCTGCGCGATGGCCATCAATCCATGGCGGCCACCCGCATGACCACCAAGCAAATGCTGCCGGTCGCCCCCGTGTTGGACGGCCTCGGCTTTGGCGTCCTCGAAACCTGGGGCGGTGCCACCATTGACTGCAGCCTCCGCTATCTGGCGGAAAATCCCTTCGACCGGCTGGATAAACTCAAGGCCGCGGCCCCACGCACCCCGCAGATGATGCTGCTGCGCGGTCAGAACCTCGTGCAATACACGAGCTTTCCCGATGATGTGGTCGAGACCTTCGTGCGCTGTACGGCCAAGCACGGGCTCGACGTCTTCCGCATTTTCGACGCCCTGAACGACGCGCGCAACCTGCAGGTGCCGGTCCGCGCCGTCAAAGCCGCCGGCAAGCATGCGCAAGGGGTGGTTTGCTACACCACCAGCCCGGTGCACACGCCGGAACGCCTGGCGGCCTTCGCCGATGAACTTGCCGACCTGGGAGTCGACTCGATCTGCGTCAAGGACATGGCCGGGCTGCTCACGCCTCGTATCGCCTACGATCTGGTGAAGGCCATCAAGGCGCGGCACAAGCTGCCTCTGGCGGTGCACAGCCACGATACGGCCGGGTTTGCCCTGGCCTCCTATCTCGCGGCGATCGACGCCGGTGCGGATATTGTCGAGACCTCGATCACGCCCTTTGCCAACGGCACGGCGCAACCCGATACCGTACGCCTGTTGTCCGCGCTGTCGGGGCACAGTCGGGCTCCGCAATTCGACACCGACAAGCTTCACGAGCTGAGCGCCTACTTCGACCAAGTGGCCATCGAACTCGCGGCGTTCATGAGCCCGGCCAACGAGCGCGTGGACAGCAATGTGCTGAAATACCAGGTCCCCGGCGGCATGCTTTCCAATTTCCGCAATCAGCTGAAGGAAATGAAAATGGAGACGCGCTTCAGCGAGGTGATGGCGGAGATTCCCGTGGTGCGCGGAGCCTTGGGGTGGATCCCTCTGGTGACGCCCACTTCGCAGATCGTCGGGACCCAGGCCATGCTGAACGTCAAGTTCGGCCGCTGGAAGAACCTGGCGCAAAACACCATCGACGTGGCTTTGGGGAAATACGGTCGCACACCTGGTCCGGTGGATGCGGAATTGCGCGCGCTGGCCGAGAAAAAATCCGGCCAAAGCGTCGTGACGGGCCGCCCGGCCGACCATCTGCAGCCGAAAATGCCCGCGCTGCGCGCCGAGCTCGCCGCCAAGAATCTGCCCACCACGGATGATGTGGCCGTGCTCTATGCCATGTTTCCGCGCGAGACCGAGGCCTTGCTTCGTCCGCCTGCGGCCAAGCCGGCCCCCACATCGGCTGTCGCCGCCACCCCGGCGGCCGCTCCCGCGAAATCTCCGGTGGCAGTCGCGAGCCACGCCCAGACTTCTGGCGCGGGCCCCAAGCATTTTTTCCTCTCGATTGGCAACAACCGCCACGAAATCAGCATCGAGGAAGTAACCACGACATCATGAAAATCAAACCTCAGCCGAACTTGTTTGAAGAATTTCCCGTACCGGGGCCCACCGAATGGCGTCAGGCCGCGGAGGAATCCCTCAACGGTGCACCCTTTGAGAAAAAACTGGTGACGCGAAGCCCCGAGGGCATCGATATCCAGCCGATCTACACGCGGGCCGATGCGGCCTTGGCCGGTGGTGACTGGCCCGGCTTGCCGGGCTACGTCCGTGGCGCGAGTGCGCTCGGCACCCGGCCGGCCGGATGGCAGATCTGCCAGGAGCTGCCTTATGGCCAGCCCGAGGAGTTCAATGCGGCCCTGCTGCAGGATCTCAATCGCGGCCAGAATGCCGTCAACATCCTCCTCGATATCGCGACGCGCGTCGGCTTGGACGCCGACGAGGCGCGTCCGGGTGAAGTGGGCGGCTGCGGTCTCTCGCTGGCCTCATTGGACGATCTGCTGCGGGCTCTGCGCGGGGTCAACCTCGCGGCCGTTCCGGTGCACGTGCCGGCGGGCGTTTCCGCCCTGCCGCTGGCGGCTTTGTTCATGGCTGCTCTCGCCGAACAGGGCCTGAAGCCTTCCGCCCTGCGCGGCGGAATTTTGGCCGACCCCTTCTCCGAATGGCTGGGCCGGGGCACCCTGCCGGGTGGACTCGAGTCGGCTTATGAAGACATGGCGGTGCTGACCGACTGGGCCTCGCGGGCCGGCAGCCCGTTGCGCACGATCGGGGTGGCGGCGAACCACTGGGCTGATGCCGGCGGTTCAGCCG
>JBDKHE010000254.1:0-3340 GCA_039797805.1 Verrucomicrobiota bacterium | reverse complement strand
AGAAACTCGACGAGCAGATGAGCCGGTTGCGGGAAATGACCCGGCAGGTCGATTTTTCCCGTTATGATCCACGCCTGCGGGAGATTCTGGGCGAGGTGGACTCGGCGTATGCCAGCTTTGCAGAACACCGGGTAAGGATGCGAGAGACGCTCGACTACAACGTCCTCATGGAACCCTACATCCAGTTGAAGCAGCGGATCCAAGCACTGTTCCCGGCCCTGCTCCGTGAGACCAGCGACAAGGAACTGGCCCAGAAGCTGACGGCCTATAACCTTTACTCGGACTACCAGAACGCCTGCGTCAAATACGTCGGCCTGATGATCTGGGCCCATCAGGTGGAGAAGTTCCCCGGGGACGGCTACGTGAACTATGAGGCCACCTACCGCGAGAGCGAGGCGCTCCTGACGCACTTCCGGATCATCGCGCCGGCGGGCATCGTTTCCCGCGTGGATGCAATCCTGCAGAGTGAGCGCGGGAAATGGGTGAATGAGAAAGTGCTGGGATTTCTGACGACGGGCGATGCGTTTTATGACTTCGCCGGGCACCGTGGCCAGGAGCAGGAGTTCAAGAGCAAGGCCGAAGCCCGCAACGCGGAGCTGGCCGGGATTCTGCGGGAAATCCGCGAGGACATCCTGGCCTATACTGACGCGAGAATCAATGGTCTGACCGCCAAGCGCAATTACGCGACCAGCCTCCTCTTGCTCATGATCATCGTAACCGTCGGCCTCACGCTCTATCTGGGCGCGGGTGTCACCCGGCTGATCGTCGACATCACCAAGGGTATCGCCGCCGGCGCCAGCCAGGTCTTTGTTGCGTCCCAGCAGATCACCCAGGCCAGCACGGCCTTGGCTCGCAGTTCGGGCGAACAGGCGGCCAGCGTCGAGGAGACCGCCGCCATGATCGCCGAAATTGAGAAAATGACGCAGGCGCACAGCGACAATGCCCGCCTGGCCACGACGAAGATCCAGGAAACCTCGCGGATAGTAACCGAGTCCAACCAGACCATGGAGGCCATGAACCGGTCGATGCGGCAGATTGCGGGCAACAGCGGTGAGACCAGAAAGATCCTCAAGACCATCACCGACATTGCCTTTCAAACCAACATCCTGGCGCTGAACGCCGCCGTCGAGGCGGCCCGCGCCGGCGAGCAGGGCGCGGGTTTCGCCGTGGTGGCCGAAGAAGTGCGGAGCCTGGCGAAACGCTCGGGCAGCGCCTCGGACAGCACCAATCTGCTCGTGGACAATTCCGCCCAGTGCATCGAAGAAGGCGCCGGTTCCGCGAAACGGGCCAATGAAGCCCTGGCCCGGGTACTCACCAGCACCACCGAGGTTCAGCAATGCGTGGCCGCGATCGATGCCGACGCGGGCAAGCAGGCGACGGCCGTCGCCGAAATCAGCCAGGCTGCCTCGCAGGTCGGCCGGATCACGCAGACCACGGCGGCCAACGCCCAGCAGTGCGCCGCTTCGGCCCTTTCCCTCACGGAACAGGCAACCAATCTCGAAAAGTATGTCCAACAGCTGACCGACATGGTCTACGGTCCGGGCAAGGCCTCCGTCAATCTTCGCGCGCCAGAGCCGTCCGAAGCCGCGCCAGCGAAACCGACGGCCTCGGTCGGTGGGATGCGGTCATCCCCAAGAAAGCCCGTCCGTCCGTCCGCTCCGGCAGCCGCGCGTTGAGCGACGTCCCCCGTCGCCGCGTTCAACTCGCGGCAAATCCGGCGGCGATGCCGCGGAGGTAGGCGATCGAGCGCAGCATGCCCGGGAGGGGATTGGCCTCATCGATCTCGTACTCGAGGTTCACGCAGCCGGGATAGTGCATGCGTTGGAGCTGGCGCAGGAACGGGGCGATCGGTAACACACCTTCGCCGACGATGCACTGGCTGTCCTTTTCCGTCGGTACCTTCAGGTCCTTCATGTGGACATCGAAGAGCCGGGCCCCGGCGGCCTTCGCCTCGGCCACAATGTCGGCCCCGGCCCGGGTGGCGTGGCCGATGTCGAGACAAAGCCCCATCCGCGGGTCCATGCCGTCGATGTGCTTCAGGACATCGACCGCCGACGGAAAGAATTTGTCCTCTGGGCCGTGGTTGTGGATGGCGATCTTGAGGTCGAACTCCCGGGCAAAGCGCTCGACCCGGGGCAGCGTCGCGGGTGACGGGGCCGCAACGATGAGCGGCATGCCCGCGGCCTTGGCGTACACAAAATAGGGTCGCATATCCTCGTCGGTATCTTTTTGCAGCGTGATGGTGCCGCCACCCACGATCTGCAGGCCGGCCGCTTCGTAGCGCTGCCGGGCCGCCGCCAGGGCCTCGCCGGTCAACTCATAGGGCAGGTGAAAGGATTTCAGATTCAGCCACGGCGTGCGCAGCGCGTGCATGGACTCAATCACGGCATCGACCGACAGTTTGCGAAACGAGTAGCTAGCGACACCGAAGCGCAAGGCCGGGGTGGCGGATGATGAGGCGGTCTGATTGGAGCCATTGGCTGCGACCGCGGGATGCGGGAGCGCGGCAGCAGTGGCGGCGAGTCCCGCCAGCTTGAGGAAATCACGACGGGAGGAAGGAGAGGACGTTTTCATGGGGTGGGGGATGGTATTGGGGGACGGGGAACCTCAAGCCTGGCGCGGAGAGCCACCGCGTGCAAGGAACCGTTGCGGGACCGCGCCGATTGCCTGGGTCTGGGTCCTTTGACTTTCAGGTCCGGAGCCAAATCCGCGGACCGTCACGCCGGCGGTTTCAATCACCGGGCGCCATCGGCTCACTCCTGTTGAGAAAGAAGATTGCGCCACGACCGGTGGCGAAGAAAGTGAGGTTTCCCCACCATTCCCCATGTCGTTCCGTTTCTTTGTTCTCATGCTTACTGTTGTCTCCACAGCCTTGGCGGCCGATACCGGCCGTAAACGCGTCGCCATCGTCATCGACGACGGCCCGGTGCCGGCGCACAACGCGGCGTTTCTCGAGCTCTTCGCGCGCGAGCACGTGCAGGTGACCTTCTCGCATGTCGGCAGAAACGTCGTGGCGCATCCGGAGCTGACGAAAAACACCGCGGCTGCCGGTCACGAGATCGCCAACCACTCCTACACGCATCCGCACCTGAATCCGATGTCCGCCGAGGCGGTCGAGAAGGAAGTCGGCGATACTTCGGCCGCAATCAAGACGGCGACCGGCCAGGCCCCGGCTTGGTTCTGGGCGCCCTTCCTGGAGCACGACGAACACGTCGACGCTGCCGTCAGGAAAGCCACCGGCCTCGAGCATTTCCCCTACACTCAGTATCACTTCATCAGCACCTCCGACTGGGAAGCCAGCACCACGGCCGAGCAATTCCGCGAGCGCGCCACGACCGGC
>JBDKHE010000253.1:0-9225 GCA_039797805.1 Verrucomicrobiota bacterium | reverse complement strand
AGCGCTTCTTTTTCCACTCGGCGGTGACCACTGAGGAGAATCCGCCGCGGGCCTTCCAGCGCGCGATGATGGTCAGCTGCCGCGGCTTCAGCGCGGCCCCGAGGTCGTCACAGATCTTGTTGGTCGCCGCCTCGAAGAAAATGCCCTCGTTGCGGTAGGCGTGGAAATACAGTTTCAGGGACTTCAGCTCGACGCAGATCTTGTCCGCCACGTAGCGGACGGTGATCTCGGCAAAATCAGGATGCCCCGTCATCGGACACACCGAGGTGAACTCGTGGTGGGTATGCTCGATGAGAAAATCGCGCTTCGGCGCGGGATTGGGAAAAGTCTCGAGGATCTTTGGGTCGGCCATGGTGGAAGAGGAAAAGTATCAGGCAGCAAGGTACAAGTAACAAGTCGGGGGCCTCGCAGGAAATCCTTGATACTCGGCCCTTGGAACCTGTTCCTTTCGGGAACGTCAGGTCGCCGTTTCCGTGTACCGCTGCTCGCGGATCACCGTGATCTTGATCGTGCTCGGGTAGTCGAGCTCCTGCTCGATCTTGAGCCGCAGGGTCTTGGCCAGCGCGTGCGCCTGGTCGTCGCTCACGATGTTCGGCTGCACCACCACGCGCACCTCGCGGCCGGCCTGGATGGCGAAGGCCTGCTGGACGCCGGGCAGGGTCATGGCGAGGCGCTCGAGGCGGCCGAGCCGCTCCAGGTAGTTGGTCATCGACTCGGCGCGGGCGCCGGGACGCGAGGCGGAGATCGCGTCGGCGAGGATGACGAGTCCTGCGTAGACGGTCTCGGGCTTCACTTCCTCGTGGTGCGCGGCGACGGCGTTCACGACGATCGTCGTCTCGCCGTAGCGGCGGATGAAGTCCGCGCCGATGAGCGCATGGCTGCCCTCGTACTCGCCCTCGATGGATTTGCCGATGTCGTGGAGCAGGCCCGCGCGCTTGGCCACGTTGGGCTCCAACCCGAGCTCGGACGCGAGCATCGAGCAGAGCTGCGCGACCTCGATGGAGTGATCGAGCACGTTCTGCGTGTAGGAAAACCGGAAACGCAGCTTGCCGAGCAGCTTGATGATCTCGGGATGCAGGCCGGAAATCTTGAGGCGGTCGACGGCTTCCTCACCCATCTGGGCGACGGTCAGGTCCAGGTCCTGCCGGGCGCGGTTGACCGAATCCTCGATGCCGGCGGGATGGATGCGGCCGTCCTTCACCAGGGCGTCGAGCGCCAGCCGGGCGATCTCGCGGCGCACGGGATCAAAGGAGGAGATCAGCACCATCTGCGGGGATTCGTCGATCAGCAGCGTGGTGCCGGTGGCGGCTTCGAAGGATTTGATGTTGCGGCCCTCGCGGCCGATGATGCGGCCCTTCATCTCCTCGCTCGGCAGCTGGACGATGGTGGCCGTGATGTCGTTGTTGGGCTTGCTGGCCAGACGCTGCATGGTCGTGACGAGGATGCGCTTGCCCTCCTGCACGAGATCCTGCTCCGAACGTTCGAGCAGTTCCTTGCGCAGGGCGCGCAGCTCTTCCTGACACTCAAAGGTGACTTCCTCGCGCAGCTGCTTGCGGACTTCCTCGCCATCGAGCGAAGCAACCCCCTCCAGCCGCTTGCGCAGGCTCTTGGAAAGATCCCGCATGGCATCGCGTGCCGATTTGACCGCCTGCGCCTCGCGGGAAAGCCGTTCCTGCCGCTGCTCCAGCTGGTAATCGAGCAACCCGAGCGACTCCTCGTGCGAGCGGATTTCGCGCAGCATCATCTCGATCTCGATCTTGCGACGGTCGAGGTCGCGGTTCAGCTCGGCATGCCGGGTGCGGACCTCCTCCTCGGCCTTGCTCATCATCTCCTGGGCGGCGAGGGCCGCTTCGCGCTTGGCGAGCTCCTGGTGCGATTGGGCCTTTTCACACGCCAGCCGGCGCGTCTGGCGAAGGAAAAGCCAGACGGCGGTGTACCCCAAGACAAGTCCCGCCAGCAGCGCGAACCCGAAGACCCACAGGGCGGGCTCGGGCTCGGTCACTTGGCTCAGTTGCTTGGTTGCGGCGATGACGGTCAGCATCACTTGGACCAGCAAGTTAGGTCACACCACCGGCATGGCAACACCTCAGACCGAAATATTCTTCAGCCCTCAGGGCTGTTCGGCACTGGCTCCTGGAAAACTGGCAGCGTGCCGCCGAGGACTGACTGGAGACGGGCCAGCGCAGCCTCCTCCCCATCCGTCGCCAGCGTCTGCGCCACCACATAGGCCCAGCGATGCGCCTCCAGATACCGCAACCGGTCCAGCGAGGTATAAAGAATTCGTTCCGAACTGGTTGCCACAATTTTGTCCGCGCCCACAAACCAGTAGGCAAACAGCGCCGGTACCTTCACCTGTTGACCGTTGGCAGTGGTGATCTCCCGCTCGATCCGCAAGACCGTGGCCGGCACCCGCGCCTTCGGATCATCCGGCCGCCGGAAGGCATGGCGAAACTGACCCCCGATCGTCCACCCCTGCCCGACGAGACAGATTTCCGGTCGGTGGATGGAGGTGCGGTCGCGGCCGCTCAGCACGATCGACAAAAACACCCGTTGGTTCAGGTCATGCAGCAGCACGTAGTTCTTGCGGGAAAATCCGGTGTCGGCCGGCAACACCTCGCGCTCGATGGCCGACACATCCGCCGGCTGTCCTTCCCACGTGCTGCCCAGGTAATCCGGCAACGCCACCGGATTGATGCCATCCGCCGCCAACCGGATGCCGGTCTTGGGATTCACTTCCATCCCATCGACCTTGTGCGCGGCGAACATGACCAATAGCGCGCAGGCCAGCACCCCGCTGGCCGCCGCCCAACCGGCCGATTCCCGCCGGCCCTCCCCGCCCCCTGAGTCTTGTGCCCCGCTCTCATTTCCCTGCTCCTGGCTCCCTTCTCCTTTTGCCGCTCTCTGCAGAACCCATACCGTGAGTTGCACGAGGCCGAGCACGATGACGAACACGCCGAAGCCCATCACGTCATGCGTCTTCACGCCGGCCGCCTGCCCCCGCCATTCGGCCACCACGATGACGGCGAAGATGCGCACCACATTGCCAACAAAGGCGAACGGGAAACAGAGCAGCCCCACCAGCAAACGCCGCGGCCAGCTGCGAAAACTCAGGTAACCCAACAAGAGCGAAAGCGCCGCCAGCGCCGTGAGCGAACGCATGCCGCTGCACGCCGCCGCCACATCGTATTGGAAACCGCCATCCGGCGACATCAGCAACGTCCCGTTGCGGATCACATCAATCCCCACGAAGTGCGCGAGATGCCACGCGGTCTCGATCACCCCGAGCCGCAGATAAAAGCCCACCGAATCCAGCAGGTTCAACGGAACCGCAAAAAGCATGAACGCCACCGGAAACGCCGCCGCCCGCCCCCACCGCCGCCCGCCCGCGAAGGCCAGCACGCCCCACGTGAACAGCAGCAAGCCCCCCGCCGAAATCCGCGCCTGCGTCAGCACATAACCCAACAGATGGATCAACAACCCACCCACCATCGCCGAAACCGCCAGGTAGGGCGCGGACGCCGTCCGCGCCGCCGCACCGTCCTTGCGCCCTGCCCCCTGCTCCCTACTCCCTTCTCCCTTCTCCCTTCTCCATTCTCCCTTCTCCCTGCTCCCCGCTCTTAAATTGCGCGCCAGCAGCCACCCGCTCAGCGCCACGATCAGCCACCCGTGCTCGCTCTCGGAAGCCGGATTCGCCCACTGGAAGCCCCACCAATAAAACAACGACGCGGTGTCGAGATACCCCCGGCTGGCATTCCCGAAAAATTGGAACACGACCAAGCCGGCCGTCGCGCAGAGCGCCACCGGCAGGTATCGCGGCCATCGGTCCACAGGGCTTGCCATGGCGGTCACAAAAACAGGATAAAGCCCCCATGCAAAGTTTCTCGGCGAGCCAGCCCCGACTGCTGGTCCTGGAGCTGTGGGGTCTCGGCGACCTCGCGCTCGCCGTGCCGTTCCTGCGCGTCGCCAGCCGCCACAGCCGCGTCAGCGTGCTCGCCAAGCCCGCGACCGAACCGCTCGTGCGACGGTTTTGTCCGGAGGTTGAACTCATCCCGTTCACCGCGCCCTGGACGGCGTTTGAGGGGAAATACCGGCTGCACCGCTGGCCATGGCCGCAGCTTTCCGCCCTCCTGAGCGACCTCCATCGCCGGGATTTTTCCGCCACTGTCTCGGCGCGGCCTGATCCCCGCGACCACGCTTTGATGGCCTTGGCCGGCATTCCGCTGCGGGCCGGATTCCCCCGCGCCGGCTCTGCCCTGCTGTTGACCGACCGCCCTCCCCGCCCGAGCGATCCGCATCGCGCGGCCCACTGGTCGGCCCTCGCCGCGCACTTTGGCTGGAGCCTGCCGCCGGCACCCCTGGCCCGGCCAAGCAGCGGCCGCCAGGTGGTCATGCACACCGGCGCGGCCCAGCCAACCCGCCAGTGGGGAGCGGACAAATTTGCGCAGCTCGCCAGCAAGCTCCGTGCGCAGGGCTGGCCGGTGACGATCCTCGACGAAAACTCGGGCGACCTCCCCGCCCTCCTGCAAACCCTCGCCACCGCCGACCGCTTCATCGGCAACGATTCCGGCCCGGGCCATCTCGCCGCCCTGCTCGGCGTGCCGACCTTCACCGTGTTCGGCGCCCAACTGGCGGCGAATTTCCATCCGATCCATCCGCAAGCCGCCTGGCTCGACGGCGCACCGTGCGTGTACAAACCCTGCCACGACGCCTGCCGCTTCGCCTCCCCGCACTGCATTCGCGAGCTGACCGTCGATCAGGTCTGGACCCGAGTGACCGACTGGCTCGCCTCCTGAGCAACACCCCGACCGCGGCAAACAACCCCGTAGGGCCGGTCTCCGACCGGCCGGCTCGTACCCCCATCCCGACCGGTCAAAGACCCGGTCCTACTTTAAGACCCGGTCCTACTTTCATTGATACTTACGCCAACAAGTGACTCTGGCCGCCGCCTGCTTGCGATGCCCCCCAACACACCCCGCCCTTGCGGGCACCCCTCTTACCAGAGGGGATTTCCGGACCCGTTGATTGGGTCCCCTCTAGGAAGAGGGGTGTCGCGAAGCGACGGGGTGTGTCTCTCCTTTACGCAACCCCGTAGGGCCGGTCTCCGACCGGCCGGCTCGTACCCCCATCACGACCGGTCAAAGACCCGGTCCTGCTTTTTCATCCGCCTGGCCCCCACTCAGCCACCCAGCACGGTGCGATAAACCGCCACCGTTTCCCGCGCGCATTTTTCCCACGAAAACTCCCGCGCCCGCGCCCGGCCCTTCTCACGCCAGGCATCCGCTTCCCTCGCCACCCCGGCCATGGCTTCCCGCCAGCGACCGGTTGCGAGTTCCACCAGGCAAGCCGCGTCGCCCGCCACCTCCGGCACACTCGCCCGGCGCGCGCCAATCACCGGACACCCCGCCGCCATCGCCTCGAGCACGGGAAGTCCGAAGCCTTCGTAGAGGCTGGGGAAAAGCAGCGCCTGCGCCCGCCGGTAAAGACCCAACAGCGCGGCGTCGCTTTGGTGTCCCAGATAGATCCAGTTTGCCGGCGGCGCGCCTTCGCCGGCCACCCCGGCCCAACGCGCCCCGACAATCACCAGCGGCGGCAAGGCATCGCCGGCCTCGCGCCAGAGTGCGTTGAGAAACGCCAGATTCTTGCCCGGCTCCAGCGATCCGACGAAGAGATAAAACTCGTCCGGTAATCCCGGCACGGGTTCCTCCTGCTCCGCCAGCGTCGGCGCCAGGTGCACGACCTCCAGTCTGCTCGCCGGGATCGCCAGCAGCTGCATCGCCTCATCCGCGGTGAACCGGCTGATGCAAATCACGCGGTCCGCCGCCTTCACGCGTTGCAACCGCCGCAAACCAGCCCGCAAATGCCACGAGCGGTAACGCTCCGGATGCCGCACCAAGGCGAGGTCGCACAGCGTCATCACATGCCGGGGCCCTTCCACGAACGGCAACAACGGGCCAAAGGTATGATGCACAAGATTCGCCTCCCGCAGCTGCGCCGGCGCGATCCACGGCGCCCAAACCAATTCCCGCCACGCGGTCTTCAACGCGCGCGCCGGTTGGCCGAAACCGAAATTATCCACCGCCCAGCCAACCTCCCGCACCTCCAGATCAGCGGCGGCGTTGCGCGCCAACCCACGCTGCAATCCCCGCACGTAGCGCGCCACGCCGGCCCGGCTCGTGTGGAGCGGATTGGTGTCTAGGACGACGCGCATCAGGGGACCGGACATGCTTGGATTCCAATGGCGTACGCATCGACAAAACTCCAGCCGGCAAAATCACGCGCCCCAGCCCAAGCGCAGACCATCGGCCGCCGGACGCCCTGGTCCCATTGTAGGGGCGTCGCTTGCCGACGCCCGTTTCCTTCCGAAGTAGGACCGTGTCTTTGACCGGTCCTGCCGTCGGCGCGAGGCGGCCGGTCGGAGACCGGCCCTACCTCACTGCGTCACCGCTTTGGTTCGCGGACAGTCGTTGGGGTCACCGCGACCCGCGCTCGCGCAAAGGGGTCGCTTGCGCTGCTGGCCATGTGGGAGCGAGCTCGCTCGCGACATCCCACGCCCGGAGTCGCGAGCAAGCTCGCTCCCACAATTTCCAAGCATGGACACGGCAAAGGCTTTCTTTTGTCGGCCCGCCCATGCAATGATCGCGCCGTGCCCGCCCCCCGCCAACCTCTGCAAAACGTCCTGTGGCTTGTGGGCGAGCGGGTGTTGCGCACGGTCATCACCGCCACCGTGCTCGGCGTCGTCGCCCGTCATCTGGAGCCGGCCGGATTCGGCCGGTTGAATTTCGCCCTGGCCGTCGCCGCCATCGCGACCGCCCTGGCCACGCTCAGCCTCGAGGGACTTGTGGTCAACGAGCTCATCCGCCGCCCGACGCAGACCGGGGCGGTGCTGGGCACGGCTTTCCGGATGCGCCTCGTCGCCGGCGCCGTCACCGCGCTTTTGCTTTCGGGCCTGGCCTTGGTTTTCGCACCGCAGGACGCCGGGCTGATCATGACCGTGTCGCTGGGTCTGATGATCCAGCCCCTCGACGTCATCGACCTCTGGTTTCAACGCCACCTGGAATCCCGGCGCACCGCCGTGGCGCGCTTCATCGGCCTGAGCGCCGGCGCGACCCTGAAACTCTGGCTCGTCGCAAGCGGCGCCGGTCTCCCGGCCTTTGCCTGGGCGCAGGTGGCCGATGCGGGCTTCATCGGTCTCGCCTTGGTGTGGACATGCACCCGCACCGCGTACCACAGCGGAGCCTGGACCTGGGATGCGACCATCGCGCGCGCGCTGTGGACCAAGGGCTCCCGCATGGCCGTGGCCACACTTGCGGTCGGCTTCGCGATGCGCTTCGACCAGTTGCTGGTGCGCCATTGGTTGGGCGAAAAGGAAGCGGGCATCTATTTCGCCGCGACGCGCCTGGTTGAGTTTGCCGTGTTCACCGGCTCCACCATCGCGCTCAGCCTTTTTCCCAGGCTCGCGGCCAGCCATGCGCGCTCCGACGCGGAGTACCGCGAAAAACTGCAGGCCCTCAGCGATGTGCTCTCGGCGCTCGGCTGGATCTTTGCCCTCGGTTGCACGGTGCTCGGCTGGGCAGTCATCGCCCTCCTCTATGGCCGGGCTTATGCCGCCGCCGTCCCGGTCCTTGTGGTCCAGGGCTGGGCCGCCCTCATCGCCATCAACGCCATCAGCCGCTGGCAGCATATCCTGCTGGCCGCCCCACCCCTCTTGAATCTGGGTGCGGCCCTCCTCCACTTCGTCACGGTCGCGCTGCTGGGTGCCTGGCTGATCCCGGGCGCCGGCACGGTGGGCGCGGCCCTTGCGCTGCTGGCCGCCAATCTGGTGAGCGGTCTCAGCACCAGTTACCTCTTTCCCCAATTGCGTCCGTATGCCGCGATCCAGCTCCGCGGGCTGCTCATCCCCTTTACACCGGGGCGCTGGCGGGCTTTGCTCGCGCAGTTCCACCCTTCCACTGCTGACGCCCCTTCTTCCCGGACATGACCTTGGACTACTCGCGGTTCTATGCGCGTTATCATCCCGATGACGCCGCCCACCGGAACGGTCTCCGCCTCCTGCACCACCGGATGCTCAGCCCGCACCTGCCGGTGGATCGCTCCGCGCCGATTTTGGATGTCGGCTGCGGCCGCGGTTACGCCCTGCAGGATCTGGCGGCCCTCGGCTACTCCCACCTGCACGGGATCGATGCCGATGCCAACCAGACCGCCTTTGCCCGCGAGCAAGGCCTGACGGTTGAACACGTCGAAAACACGGAGACCTTTCTCGCCAACCAGCCCGGCCGATACGCCGTCATATTGCTCATGGACGTGCTGGAACACGTGCCGCGCGACGCGCAACCAGCCTTTCTCCGCGCCATCGCCGGCAGCCTGCGTCCGGGCGGCCGCTTGATCTGCACCGTGCCCAACGCCGCCTCCGCCATCGGCAGCTACTGGCTGCACAATGACTACACGCACCAGTGGTCCTTCACGAACGACAGTCTCGGCGGCCTGCTTGACCAGTGTGGCTTCAACCGCGTCACCTGCACCGGCTACGAGTTTTTCCTTCGCCCGCGCTTCCTCTTCTGGCTGCCGACACCGCGCGCGATCGCCTGGTGGTTGCGCTGCCTGCTGCGCTGCCGACAGCGGGCCGCCTACGTGGCCGAGCTGGGTTGGTCGCGGGGCCGCGCGGTCACCCTGACGCCCAACCTGCTGGCGGTCGCGGACAAGGCCGGATGAGCCGGACGACCCGCAGCTACGACGTCTTCGACACCGTGGTCACGCGCGCCTTCGCGCACCCGCGCGATCTCTTCGTCCACTTGGGCGAGCGTCTCGGGCAACGCGGCCTGATCCGCCTGGCGCCGCTGGAATTCGCCCGCCTGCGCTGGACCACGGAACTGGCTGCCCGCCAGAAAACCCCGGGCCGGGAGGTCGGGCTCGCCGAGATCTATCGTGAACTGGCGCTCCGCCTCCACTGGGATGAAGCCACCACGGCCGCCGCTCAAGACGTCGAACTGGAAGTCGAGTCACGCCACCTTCACGCGATTCCCTATCTGCAGCCGGAACTCGCCCGCGCCCGCGACGAGGCCGGTCGGTTGCTCTTTCTTTCCGACATGTACCTGCCGTCGGCCATCCTGCGGGCCTGGCTGACGCGGGAAGGCGTCATGCAACCCGACGACGTGCTGCTCGTGTCAGGCGAAGCCCGGGCCAACAAGAACTCCGGAAAACTCTTCGCGATCGCCCGACAGCAGACGG
>JBDKHE010000252.1:0-4850 GCA_039797805.1 Verrucomicrobiota bacterium | reverse complement strand
GGGGGTGAAACCGGCCTCCGCCGCGCCCAACAGCAACCTCATGCCATAAAGCTGATGGGCCGTCTGGATAAAGGCCATGCCGCACGCAATCAGCCCCCACGTCACCATGATCCGCGCAATCCAGCGCCGCGCCCCCACCCGCGCTAGGACAATGTTGCTGGGCACCTCGAAGAGGATGTAGGTGACGTAAAACAGACCCGCGCCCAGGCCATACATCTGGGAGGTCAGCCCCAAGTCCGCGTTCATCTGCAGGGCCGCGACGGAAATGTTGGAACGATCGAGGTAGGCAATCAGATACAACAACATCAGAAAAGGAATCAGCCGCCGTGTGATAAGGCCGATGGTTTCCGCTTTGAAGGCAGGGGTTATGTTCATGGAAATAATTTCCGTGGTGGGGCGGCTGAGCTTGGCGCAAGTTTTGTCCGGTGGTCAGTCAGCCGGGTGTTGTCGTATCTCCGCCAGACCCTCGCTGCAAGCCGTGGTCAGCATGGTGATGTCGAGACTGTAGCCGATGAAACGAAACCCCTCGGCGATCCGCGCCTTGACCTGGGCCGGGGCGGGTGGAACGACATGTATGCCGGGCGCGATCGCATGGCGCCGGCAGGCGGCCAGGATGGCCACACGGGCGGCGAGGTAGTCGGGGTGGTCGAATTGCGCCGTGATACCCATCGAAGCAGTCAGATCATAGGGGCCGATGAAGGCCGCATCGATCCCGGGCACACTGAGGATCGCATCGATGTTACGCACCGCGTCGATGTGCTCGATCTGCACGGCGAGAAAAATGTCGTCGTTGGCCCGGGCGCACTCGTCGGCAAGGCGCAAGCCGTAGGAGTTCGCCCGGCAAAACCCGACCCCGCGCAATCCCATGGGCGGGTATTTTGCGGCCTGCACGAGCAAGAGGGCTTCCTCCCGGGTGCGCACCAGCGGGGCCACCACGCCGCAGGCGCCGGCATCGAGGTAACGTTTGACGAAGGCATAGTCCACGCCGTGCAGGCGGACGATCGCGCCGCAATCAGGCCGACCGGAACGGATGGCCTGGAACAGCTGCTGCGTCTGTGGCAGATCAACCGCCGAGTGCTCCACGTCCACGCAGAGGAAATCGAAACCGCAGGCGGCCATTAACTCGGCGACGATGGGGCTGCCGCTGTTGATCCAGCTGCCAATCAGGGTTTCACCCGCGAGCATGCGCTGGCGCAAAGGGGGCTTGGGGATCGCTTCAGTCGTTTTTTTCATGATGAGGCGAAGCGGCTGACCGGAATCTTGACCACCAGTTTGAACGCGCTTTCAAAACCCGGGGCGCGGATTTTTCCCCGGTGCGCATCGACTGGGGTGTAAATCGAGAAAAGCCCGGCCGCTTTGATCACTCGCCCCATCGCAGGGCCGGAATGATGAAACAGCAAGTCATTGGCCGCATCATATTCGCCGTCGTTGGCAAGCGACGAGCGCGGGGCCCACTCAATGGTCTCGGCTCCGGCCAACGTGTATTGCAGGTCCACGTATTTGCGGTGCGTCTCGAAACGCGAGTCTGCGGCATCGCCAGTGGTGTAACGCAAGACCAGCGCGTAGATCTCGTCATCCCACAAGGCATGACGCCCTTCCTTGGGCTCGGCCGGCAGGTTCCGGATCCAGGCGACCGAGCGCGCCACTGTGTCCCCGAGCGAGGCCAGTCCCATGGTTTCAAAGTCAGTTAGTTTTCCGTGGATCATAATAAATGGTGGGCGCCATCGTTTCGCGACGCTCAGACAAATCTCTTCTCCAGTGCGACGAGCCCGAGCCGGGCGACGAGCAGCGCGAAGCCAAAGGCGGCGAAGAGCGCCGCATTCAGCCAAAATCCCGCCCGCTGGCCGCCCATCAGGTCGGCCCGGTTCAGCAGCAGAAAGATACCCCCCACCGCCAACGGCAACACGACCACCTGCGCAATCTGGCTGCACGTCCGATGGAGAGTCAGCAGCTGCTCGCCCCAAAGCGGCCCGCCCAACCCGGCGAGGCACGCCAGCGCCGTCCAACGGCGGAATGACGGGGTGCGGAGCTGCAACTCCCCTCTGCGATAATCCTCGAGCAACAAAGGCAGGATCATCGTCATCGGGATAATGGACGACACGCCGGCACCCCAGACGCCCAACAGGAACAGTCCGGCGGCGAGACGGCCGGCGACCTGCTCAAGTCCGTTGACCGCATCGAATACATTCCCGACCTGAATGCCCCGTAAGTGAAAGGCTCCGGTCGCGCACGCCATAACGACCATGCCGAGGATGAAGATAATCAGGGCGCCGACCGCGGCATCGCGTCGCTGTTCGGAAAGTTTATCCCCTCCCCACCCCTTTGCTTTCATTAAAAGAGGGTGCACCAGGAAAGTCGGAGCCGCCACCGAAGTGCCAATAACGGCCACGATCAGCATTGCCCCGCCACCCGCGGACAAGGGAGGAAGCATCTGACCGGAGGCTGAAATTTCCGGACTAAGCGCAACCAGCCCCCACGCACCGGCGAAGCCCCCAATCATCGCAATCACCACCACCGCCATCGTTTTCTCCAAGAGCGAATACCGGCCGGCGAACAACAACCCATAGACACCACCCGAGAGAAGCGCGCTGATGCCGATCACCGCGGCTGGATTTTCCGCCGGCGCCGAGGTGAACAACAGTCGCAGGCCATCGTAAGTGAGCTGCGAAACCAACCCGATGAGCACCGGCAAGCCGGTCCACTGGACGCTCAGGACGCCCGCCAGGATAACCAGCGCCCACCACCGGCCGCCGGGTAACCGGGTGCGAAAGCCATGCAGCGCGGTTTCTCCGGTGACCACCACGTAGCGTCCAGAAGCTTCCATAAGCGCCCAGAAAAGCAGCCCGCCGATAAGCAGCGCCCAAAGCCGTTGCAAGCCGGCTTGCGCGCCGGCCGCGGCCAGCTTGGTCACCGCACCGGTGCCGATCGTGTAACCGACCCCAAAAATCCCCGGCCCAACCAGCGGCAACGCAGGGAGCAGCCGGGAATGCAGGCAGGAATTCATCGCGTCGCGGAGGATCAGGGCGTCGGTTTTTCCCAAACGAAACCGTAGAGAAAAGCCCGCTTGAGCACAAAGCGCGTCTTGACCGCCGCTTCCGGCGCCACCGAACCCCCGCGCCACTTAAAGGTGGCCCGTCGATTATCGCCCGTCAGCGGCTCACAGTCTTCCGCGGTGAAGCCCGGGATTGGCTTGCTCGCAGCATCCAACAATTCCGCGCGCAACTCACCGCCGGATTTGACGAGCACGTTGACCGACAACTTCGCCCCGGATTGCTGTCCGGGCTTGGTGACGGCCTCGCCCAGCGTCGCGCCACCCGCCGACGCGACCAACGCCCACAGGCGGTCGAACTCCCAGGTGGCGCGGCAGAGCGCGGTATTGAAAGGCAGTGTCGGTTTCTGGATGCCGCTGACGAGTTCGTTGCCGACTTCGACCTGCGGTTGCAGCCGGCTGTCGTGGATTTCCCCGTGGATCCCCTCGGACCCGGCATAATAGAGATACATCGTGTTCTGCTCGACGACGGGATGGTGCATCTGCCACGTCATGCCGCCGCCGTAGTCGCCCAACGCAACGCTCGGAAGCGCCATGCGACGGTCCGGCCGCCACCAATGGATCCCGTCGCGCGAGGCCGCCATTTGCAGTGTCATCGTCTGGATCGACGCATCGTAACAAGTCACCAAAGCCACGTAGCCACCGTTGGTCTTGACCGGGCAAAGCTCCAGGAACTGGGCGTAGTCCGGATCGCGCCAATCACGGCCCAGCACCAACATATCGTTGCCCCACTCGCTGCCGTTGGGGCTGCTCCGCCGGGCAATGCTGCGCAGACCGCCGCGCGGGTTGTTGTCGTAGGGAATGATCCGGTCGCCGTCCCGCAGCTTGTAGTAGGTCTTGAAGTAGGAGAAATACGACCCATCGGTGTCGCGATAAACATACGAGACATCCGCGCCGCCACCCACCGAGGCATGGATCGGCCCCTCGACGAGCTTCCAGTCCTTGCCGTCCTTCGAACGGTAGCGGTAAGTGCCAAGGCGCTCCGCCGGGCCGGGCAGATTTCCGACCTTGTTTTCCTTCTGCCCGCCGTAAAGCGGCCCGCGCATCACAAACATCTCATAGGGCCACTCGGTGTTGGCCGGATCAACGGAGACCGACGCGTAAACCGACGTGCCGCCCGTGTCGAGGTCTAGCAGGATGTTGGTGCGGTCATAGCCCGGCCAGCGGGCAAACGAAAGCATCGGGCGATACCACACGACGCCGTCCTTGCTCTCGAGATAAGTCAGGCGGCGCTGCGTCTCATGTTTTGCTGCGAGGCCTTCGAACCTTTCCTCGGCGGGAGTGGAGACCTGCCACGCCTTCCACAATCCGTCGATGGGATCATGCAACACCGTGCCATGGGCCATGACTCCACCCGCATCCCACGGCATCGCCGGTTCGAGCAGCGGGTTGTGCGTGTCGGGCACGCCCAACTCCACCCGCCAGGTCGCCAGCTGGAACGATTCGAAGTTGTCGGGCATAAGCAGCGGCAGCCGCTGGTCGGGAACCGGACTAGCACCCGCCGACGCAGCGACTCCCAAGGTGCCGAGCGTTAAGGCGAGCCAGGAACGCCGGCACGTGCGAATCAGTCGGGTGAGCGGGTTCGTTTTCATTGGGATGGGATCAAGCGGCCGGCCGACACGGCACAGCCGGATGGTTTAGCCACAAATCAGCCCTTCGTTTAGCGAAGAGCCGACTGCGGGCGGTGACAAAGATTCGGAGCGGGACGTGGGTCTAGAAATGACGTTCGACCGAGAGCGACCAGCGCCGGGGCATGGTGCCGCTGTTGGCTGTGCCGGTGACCACGCGCTGGTCGAGGACA
>JBDKHE010000251.1:0-5079 GCA_039797805.1 Verrucomicrobiota bacterium | reverse complement strand
TCCTTGAAGGAAGGCTTGAGGCACTCGGCAAAGCACACGGCCTTGGCCGCAATGACGTGCATCAGCGGGCCGCCCTGGCCGCCCGGGAAAACGGCGGAATCGATGGCTTTGGCGTGAGCGGCCTTGCACATCGTGAGGCCGCCGCGCGGGCCGCGCAGGGTCTTGTGCGTCGTGGTGGTGACGAAGTCGGCGTGCGGGAATGGCGAGGGGTGGTGGCCGGTGGCGACCAACCCGGCGATGTGCGCGATGTCGGCAAACAGATAGGCGCCGACGGAGCGCGCGATCTCGCCCATGCGGGCGAAGTCGATGACGCGGGAGTAGGCGGAGGCGCCGACGGTGATCATCTTCGGCTTCTCGCGCAGGGCGACGGCCGCGAGCTCGTCGTAGTCGATCAAACCGGTGTCCTCGCGGACGCCGTATTGGACGAACTGGTAGAGTTTGCCGGAGAAATTGGCGGGGTTGCCGTGGGTGAGATGGCCGCCATGGCTCAGGTTCATGCCGAGGATCTTGTCACCCGGCTGCAGCACCGCGGTGTAGACCGCGAAATTGGCCTGGGAGCCGGAGTGCGGCTGGACGTTGGCGTGATCCGCGTTGAACAGTTTCTTGGCGCGTTCGATGGCGAGCACTTCGACCTTGTCCACCTGTTCGCAGCCACCGTACCAGCGCTTGGCCGGGTAACCCTCGGCGTACTTGTTGGTGAGGACCGAGCCCATGGCCTCGATCACGGCGGGATAGGTGAAGTTTTCCGAAGCGATCAGCTCGATATGGCTCTGCTGACGGGCAAATTCGCCGGCGATGACGGCGTAAACTTCGGGATCAAGCTGGGACAGGGGGGCGGCGTTCAGGGACATGTTGGGCGGGTGGGATGGGCTGCGTGCGAGGAGAAATAGAAACAGCCCCAAGGCAGTCCGCTAATCCACAATCCGCAATCCGAAATCCACGCCAAGCGTGTCACGTCTTGGCCGTGAGCTTCTTAAGAAATTCGATGATGCTCGGCACCGCCTCGACCATCTCGTCGCGACAGGATTCGTAGAGTTTCAGCGGACCGCCGTAGGGGTCGCCGATCTCCTGACGGGCCGGCGGTGGCAGGAATTCGCGAAAAAGGTGCAGGTGCGCCGGGACGGGTCGGGCGCGTTGGCGGATGATGGCGAGGTGGGATTCTGTCATCCCGAGCACGAGCAGGGCATTGTCCAGCATCGGTTGGGTGAGGCCCTGGCTGCGCAGGGACTTGATGTCGATGCCGACCTTCTTGAGCGCGGTGATGGAGTTTTCGGAGATGCCCTCGCCGGTATGGGCCGCCACACCGGCAGAGATGACCTTCAGGCTGCGCAGGGGCTCGGGTTGCGCCGAAAGCGCGTGAGCGAGCAGTCCCTGCCCCATCGGGCTGCGGCAGATGTTGCCGGTGCAGACGACGAGGATGTGGCCGGGTAAAGTCATCAGTAGGAATGCCGGGAGTCAGTTGATAGGTTAAGGAGTGCCAAGCTAAAGTCAGAAAACACGATAAGGCAAAAATGCGCGGCTCAGCCCCGCTTCAGCGCCTGCAGGGCGCGGTGGAGATGGACCGCGCGCTGCAGGACGCGGTCCGTCAGACGTTCGTTCTTCTGGTCGGGTTCCGGTAGAGTGGTTCCGCCCGCCGCCGAGGGTTTTTTCAGAGGGGGATGAGCGTCCAGGTTGCCGCCTTTGAATTCCTGGACCAGGGAGGCTTCATCGTAACGCTCCTTTTCGATCCGTCCGGAAATGAGTTCGTTTACATCCGTGCCGGCCTCTAGCGCGTCGTAGGCGAGCCGGTCTGCTTCGGGGGTTTGGTCCACGATCACGCGCGGCGCGGGCTGGGTGCTGCTGATCCCTAGGGTGATGATGTCCTTGGGCAAGGATTGCACGAAGGTCGCCGGGGTGGAGGGACCGACCAGGACAAAGAGCGGGCTGCCCGGGGTTGCGCGGTTGGACAAGGCGGATCGGAACGCCGCGGACGTCTCCGGGGAGATGCTGCTTTGACGCAGGTCGAGCACCAAGGCGCCGCTGCCGGCGAGCGGCTTCAGCGCAGCGTCGAGCGAGTGCACCCGCAGATAACCAAGTCCCTGCCCGAGGTCGGTCAGTTCGGCGGCGCCGGTCCGCGGGACGGGCAGCACGCAGCTCAGGGCAAGCATGGCCAACAGGCCGCCGGCGAGTTTGCGGATCAAGGTTGTTCGGGTGGAAATCATGGTTTTCGGGTCAATTGGCGCGCACCGATGTCGCGCCGGAAATATTTGGCCACGCACTGGATCTGGTCGCAGGTGGCGTAGGCGCGATCGGCTGCTTCACGCAGGGTCGGGGCCAGGGAGGTAACCCCGAGCACCCGGCCGCCGTTCGTCACGATCTGGCCGGCGGCATTTCGGGCGGTGCCGGCGTGGATGATCGTCGTGGCGGGGGGAAGGGAATCAGCCGGAGGCAAGGTGATGACGTCGCCCTTGGCATAGTTGTCCGGGTAGCCTTTGGCCGCGATGACGACGCAGATGGCGGCTTCGGGACGCACGTCGAGTGAGATGCCGCGCAACTCGCCGCGGGCCGCCGCCCAAAGGAGGGCGAGCAGGTCGCTCTTGATGCGCGGCAGGACGACCTGCGTCTCGGGGTCGCCGAAGCGGGCATTGTATTCGATCACGCTCGGACCGGTGGGCGTGAGCATGATGCCGATGAAGAGCGTGCCGCGGAAATCCATGCCCTCGTCGGCGATCGCGTTGACGGAAGGTCGCACAATCTCGCGGTCGATTCGGCCGAGTAATTCCGGGGTGACGACCTCGGCGGGCGAGTAGGTGCCCATGCCGCCGGTGTTGGGGCCGGTGTCACCGTCGCCAATGCGCTTGTGATCCTGCGAAGTGGGGAGGATGACGTAGTCGCGGCCGGAGACGACGACGAGAATGGAGGTTTCCTCCCCGAAGAGGCAGTCCTCGATGAGAATCCGGCTGCCGGCGGAACCAAACTTGTTGCCCGCGAGCATGTCGCGCACGGCGGCCTCGGCTTCGGCGAGGGACTGGGCGACGACCACGCCTTTGCCCGCGGCGAGACCGTCGGCCTTGATCACGATGGGGGCGCTGCGCGAGCGAAGGTAATCGAGGGCCGGATTCACGTCGTGGAAAATGCCGGCCGCGGCGGTCGGTATCTTGTATTTGAGCAGGATCTGCTTGGTGAAGATTTTTGAAGCCTCCAGGCGCGCGCCATCAGCCTTGGGACCGTACGCGGGAATGCCCGCCTTGATCAGGGCGTCGACCAGACCGAGGGCCAGCGGCACCTCGGGACCGACGACAACGAACCCGACCTGCTCGCGCTGGGCGAGCTCGACGAGTCCGGCGATGTTGTCGGCCGCGACCGGAAAGCAGGTGGCGTCGGCGGCAATCCCGGCGTTGCCGGGCGCGCAGAACAGGCGGGGTTTCGCA
This sequence comes from Verrucomicrobiota bacterium, assembly GCA_039797805.1. GTDB lineage: Bacteria > Verrucomicrobiota > Verrucomicrobiia > Opitutales > Opitutaceae > Lacunisphaera. Next base: position 1,669 of record JBDKHE010000251.1, on the reverse strand, counting down.
GGGGAGCGGGCGAGCGCCAGGGCGAGGGCATGCTCGCGCCCGCCGGAACCGACGATCAAGACGGAGGAAGGAAGTTGGTTAGCCACGGATAGCCAAGATGGACACGGTTGCGGGCGGGCGTAAAGCCGAGTCTGCGGCTTACGCCCCCGGTGGGAATATTTGTGCGGTTTTTCACCGGCAAGCGGTTATCCTTTGAAAACGCATGACCACCGATGCCGAGATACTCCAACGCTATGTCCGGGAATGCGACGAACAGGCGTTTGCGGAGCTGGTCCGACGCCACCTTGGCGTGGTCTATGGCGCGGCGCTCCGCCGGACTGGCGGTCGGACTCATCTGGCGGAGGAGATCGCCCAAAAGGTCTTCACTGATCTCGCCCGCAAAGCTGCTTCGCTCTGCCATCATCCTGCCCTGACCGGCTGGCTCTATCGCAGCACGCGCTACGCGGCCATTGATGCCATCCGCACCGAAGTCCGCGGCCAAAAAATTGCGCAAAACCTCGCCGCCATGTCTGCTATTAATCCAGAGCCGGAAATTCCAGTCGAGTGGGAGCGCCTGCGTCCGGTGCTGGACGAGGTGATCGACCAGCTGAAGGAGTCCGACCGCGAGGCGATGCTGCTGCGCTATTTCGAGGACCTGAGCTACGCCGAAGTCGGGGCACGGATGAATCTCTCGGAAAATGCCGCCCGGATGCGCACGGAGCGGGCGACGGAGAAGCTGCGGGAGCAGCTGGGCAAACGTGGAGTCACCTCCAGTGCCGCCGCATTGGGATTGCTGCTGGCAAACCAGGCGTTGGCCAATTCTCCCGCCGGCCTGACGGCTAGCGTGACCACCGCGGCCCTGGCCGCAGCTCCGGCGACCAGTGGCGTGTTGGCATTTCTACTTATGAGCAAAATAACTATCCCCGCCCTCAGCGCGGTGTTCGCCGCCGGCGTCACCGCCTTGGTTTGGACTGCAGCCGTTCCCGGTGTCAGTGCCGATGAACTGGCTTCCTTGCGTGCTGAAAACGTCCGCCTGGCCGGGGCCACCGCTGCGGATGCACCGGCTGAATCGGTCAGAGTTGTCGCCGATGAATTCGAGGCCCAAGCCATCGCCATCGCGAAGGCCATGACCGAGCGGCAAGCCGCCCGGGCCTCGGCTAACCGGGCCGGAGTTGCGCCGAGTGCGGCACCGTCCGGAGAAGTCACTCCCCGGGGCCACTTCGACCATGGCACGGCCACCGCGCACGATGCGGCCATGACCTTCGCCTGGGCCGGAGACATCTGTGATCCCGAGGTGTTCGGGAAGCTGGTTTATTTCGATGGCCCCGTTCGCGAGCAGGCGCTGAAGGTTCTGGCCACCATGCCGGAGGCGATCCGCGCCGAATATCCCACGCCCGAGGCCCTGTATGGATTGTTGTTGTCCGCCTCCTGTCTGGAAGCGCCGCCGCCAGGGGCCGACCTCATTGAGAAGAGCATGACCATCGTTGAACTCCAACCGGGCCGGGTGGGTTGGCGCCGGGTCGGCAGCGACCGGAACTTTCACGAGTATCAACTCACGGGCGACGGTTGGAAATACGTCATGCCCGAGGCCGGAGTCAAAGGTCTGGCAGGTATCCTCAACAGTCAGACCCTCGCCAAGCTGGCCAAGCATTGAGCTGAACTTGCTTCTCATGTCTCCGCTCAAAATATC
>JBDKHE010000250.1:0-6666 GCA_039797805.1 Verrucomicrobiota bacterium | reverse complement strand
GTGTTCTTGTCGAGCGGATCGCCGACGCGGAGAACGCGGAGGCGGTTGCGCAGCTTGGCCACGACCGCGTCGGCCACGGGCTCATGCACGAGCAGGCGTGAGCCGGCGCAGCAGACCTGGCCCTGATTGAAGAAGATGCCGTTGACGATGCCCTCGACGGCCTGGTCGAGCGGGGCGTCGTCGAACACGATGTTCGCCGCCTTGCCGCCGAGCTCCATGGTCATCTTCTTGTCCGTGCCCGCGAGCGACCGCATGATGATCTTGCCCACCTCCGTAGAACCGGTGAAGGCCACCTTCGCGGCTGTCGGGTGTCCCATGACGGCCGCGCCGGTGTCGCCGAAGCCCGTGACAATGTTGACGGTACCCGGCGGCAGACCGGCGTCCTGGATGATTTCGGCAAACTTGAGTGCGGTGACACTGGTCGTCTCGGCCGGCTTGATGACGATGGTGTTGCCCATCGCCAGCGCCGGGGCGATTTTCCAGGCCAACATCAGCAGCGGGAAATTCCAAGGGATCACCTGGCCCACGACCCCGAGCGGGGCGACCTTGCGGCCCGGTGCGACGTAGTCGAGCTTGTCGGCCCAGCCGGCGTGGTAGAAGAAATGCGCGGCGGCCATCGGCACGTCGAAGTCACGGGACTCCTTGATCGGCTTGCCGCCATCCATCGTCTCGGCGACGGCAAACTCACGGGCGCGATCCTGCAACAGGCGGGCGAGGCGGTAGATGTACTTGGCGCGCTCCTTGCCCGGCATCTTGCCCCAGGTGGTGTCGAAGGCTTTCTTGGCAGCCGCGTACGCGGCATCGACATCGGCGGCATTCGCGTGGGCGATCTCGGCGAGCTTGGTCTCGTTGGCCGGATTGAGGGAGTCGAAGTACTTGCCGGAAGCGGGAGCAACAAACTTACCGCCGATGAACAGGTCGTAACGGGCCTTCAGCCGCGGGTCGGCCGTTTCGGGCGCGGGATCGAACTCCCAGAGGTCACCGAAAATGAGTTCCGGTGCGGGACGGCCGGTGGCACGGGAGGCAGGACGTTTCTTGTCGTTAAGAGTCGGCATGGAAGAAAGATTGTTAGCCCGGGGATTGCAGAGGACTCAGCGATTTCTGGTTGGTGGCAACTCTGAGGTCTCCTTGTCCTCCGTGTTCAATTTCAGTAGGATTCAGCCGCTTCGCTGAAGTAATAGGGCGCCTGGTAGGCGCCGGTGCGTTCCTTCTCCAACTGGCGGAGCAGGTCGTTGAGCAGGGAGGAGGCGCCGAAACGGTAGCGCGTGTTGTTGAGCCACTCGTCGCCGAGCGTCTCCTTGACGGCGGTCAGGAATTGGAGCGCCTGCTTGGCGGATCGGATGCCGCCGGCCGGTTTCATCGCAATGGCGGTGCCGGTCTCGAGGTAAAAGTCGCGGATGGCCTCGATCATCACCTGGTTGTTGCCGAGGGTGGCGTTGAGCGAGGTCTTGCCGGTGCTCGTCTTGATGAAGTCGCCGGCACGCAACACGCGCATCGCCAAAAAGGAGGCGCCGCGGATGTTGTCGAAGGTCTCAAGTTCGCTGACCTCGAGGATCACCTTGAGGGTGGCGGCTCCGCACGCGTCGCGCACAGCCACGATCTCATCCTGCACCAGTTGGAATTCGCCGGCGAGGAAGGCCCCGCGGTTGATGACCATGTCGATCTCGTCCGCCCCATCGGCCACCGCCGCCTTCACTTCCGCCAGCCGGGTGCGCAAGGGAGCCTGACCGGACGGGAAGGCGGTCGCCACGGAAGCGATGCGTACCGCCGTGTCCTCGCCGAGTGCGCGGCGCGCATGCTTCACCATCGAGGGATACACACACACGGCGGCGACCTGCGGGATGGTCGGATCATCGTGCGGACAGAGCGCTTTCTGGCAGAGCGACGCCACCTTGCCGGGCGTGTCTTTGCCTTCGAGGGTGGTCAGATCAACCATCGAGACGGCGGCCTTCAGGCCCCAAAGCTTCGCGTGCTTCTTGATGCTGCGCGTGGTGTATTTGGCGACCCGCTCCTCAACGCCCACCTGATCGACCGTGCCGACCTCGTTGAACAGACGCTTGAATGCGGCATGAGCTGTGACTGCCATTGTCTGCCAAATATCCTGTCAGCGGGTCTTGAAAACAATGCCAAAGTCCGGGACGCGGTCTTGAAATATCGCCCTGCCCTGCCACTGTGCCGGTAATTCCACCTCCCATGACCATCCTCGAAATCATCCTCGCGATCTTCCTGCCCCCGGTAGCCGTTTACATGCGCAAGGGCGCGGGCAAGGACTTCGTGATCAACCTGCTGCTCTGGGTGTTGCTGCTCGGTTTGGGCGGCATCATCCACGCGTTCTGGTTGCTCTCCCGGAAATCCTGACACGCGCAATCGCTTGCCAGCAACGTTCCCGAAACCAAGCTGGCCTGCCCATGAGCGCCATCCCCGCGTCGAATGCCCCCCAGGGCGAACTGGTCATCCGGACGATCGCCATGCCGGCGAACACCAATTCCAACGGGGACATGTTCGGTGGCTGGATGGTCTCTCAAATGGATCTCGGCGGAGCGATTCTGGCCCGCAATGCCGCCAAGAGCCGCATCACGACGGTGGCCATCGACGCCATGGAATTCCATCATCCGGTCTACGTCGGCGACATCGTGAGCTGTTATGCGCTGCTCCTGAAGACTGGTCGCACGTCGCTGCGCATCGCCATCGAGGTCTGGGCCCAGCGCCATAAGGGCGGCGAACATGTGCGGGTCACCGAGGGCACCTTCACCTACGTGGCGATCGACGACCAGGGGAAGCCCCATCCGGTGCATCGCTGAGTGCCCGATGCGCCCGGCCGGTTGCCGGCAGGCGCTGTATCGGCCTGATTTGATGCCGGTTGCCCGGCCTCCGGTTTGACGCGGTCCACGGGACGAACCATGGTAACCCGCTTGACCACGCGCACTCCAGACACTTCACCCACCGGACCCGGTGCCCTCGCGGCCTTTTCCGGATTTCTGATCTGGGGAATTGTCCCGATCTATTGGAAGCAGATGCAAACGGTGTCACCGTTTGAACTGATTGCCCATCGCATCGTCTGGTCGCTGGCCTTCCTGCTGGCCGTGCTCGCGTGGCAGCGCAATTTCTCCTCGCTGCGTCCCGCCTTCGTCAGTGCCCGCTCCCTGGGACTCAATCTCCTGAGCGGCCTGCTGCTCGCCATCAACTGGACGGTCTATGTCTGGGCGGTGAACCGGGGCCACGTCATCGAGAGCAGCCTCGGCTACTTTCTCGTCCCGCTGGGCAATGTCGCGCTGGGGTCGCTGGCGCTTAAGGAAACCCTGCGCCGGCCGCAGTGGCTGGCGATCGCGCTGGCTGCCGTGGGCGTCATCTTGCTCCTGGCCCGCGTCGGCCATGTGCCGTGGATTGCCTTGGTCATCGCCGGGACCTGGTCCAGCTACGGCTTGCTCAAGAAGCAATCGAGCCTCGGTTCGATCGCCGGGCTCACCGTGGAGACGATCGTCCTTTTCCCGGTCGCCGCCGGTCTGCTGCTTTGGTTGGGCGCACAGGGAGGGGGCGTGCTTGGTCATGCCGATGCCCGGCTGCATGCCTATGTGCTGAGCGTGGGCGTCGTGACCGCCCTGCCCTTGCTGTTGTTTGCCTACGGCGCCCAGCGCCTTCGCCTGACCTCACTCGGGTTGCTGCAATACGTCGCTCCCTCCGTGCAGTTTTTGATCGGTCTGTTCGTTTACCACGAGCCCTTCGACAGCGCCCGGTTTCAGGCATTTGCACTGATCTGGCTGGGCCTGGCCGTCTACTCGGCTGATTCCGTTTGGAGCCAGCGGCGATTCTTCCAGAAAGCCAGCAAGGCTTGACCGGTTGGCCCCTGATTTCAGATTGGCAGTGCCCCGGCATGCTGCCGGGTGCAACCCCCATCCATCCCATGCGCAAGTTGCTTCTTATCCTCGTCGCCGGCTTTGCCGGTCTCCTCTCCCCTGTCTGGTCCCAGACTCCCGCCGCCACCGCGACTCCCGCCGCCAAGTCCGACGCGTCGGTCGGGGCGCCCAAGACCGGTAACGCCCGGTTCTTTGAGCTCCACGAATCCTTTCTGGCCCGGGGCAAGAGCGGTCCCATCGGCGTCCTCTTTCTGGGTGACTCCATCACCGAGGGCTGGGGCAAGGCCCCGCATGTCTGGGAAAAATATTTTGGCCAGTACCAGACGGCCAACTTCGGCATCGGCGGTGACCGCACGCAGCACGTGATCTGGCGCATCGAGAATGGGGAGTTGGACGCCATCAGCCCGAAGGTCCTCGTCCTCATGATCGGCACCAACAACAGCGGCGAACACAACGGCGCCGAGATCGCCGCGGCGGACAAAAAGATCATCGAGCTGATCCAGGCCAAGCTGCCCCGGACAAAGATCCTGCTGCACGCCATCTTTCCGCGCGGTCCGCGCAAGAACAAGGAAGGCGTGATCACCTACGAGGCGGTGCTTGATGCCCAGAAGCGCATGGTGGCGATCAACACCGCCAATGCCGAACTGGCCAAGTTGGACAACGGCACGACGATCCGCTACCTCGACATCAACGCCCGTTTCCTCGGCAACGACGGCACCATCCCGCACATCATCATGCCCGACCAGCTGCATCCCAATGCCGCCGGCTACCAGCTCTGGGCGGAGGCGGTGAAGCCGCTGCTCGACGAAATGATGCGCTGAGGCGCGCCGCCCTTATTTCAGCTCGGATCCGAAATCGAGCAGCTCCATCTCGAACACGAGCGTCGCATAGCGCTTGATGTCGGGAGGCCGGCCGCGCGCGCCGTAAGCCATCTCGGGCGGGACAATGAGCAGCCATTTCTCACCCTTGTGCATCTTCTGCAGGGCCTCGTCCCAGCCGGCGATCAGCTCGCCGCGGTCCACCCTGACCTTGAGCGGATGCTCCGCGTTGTTCTGATCGAAGACCTTTCCGTCGAGAAGCATGCCCTTGTACACCACGCTCACCATATTGCCCGGCTTCGGTTGCGGCCCATTGGCATCGCCAGGAGCAAGCACCACGTATCGCAATCCGGTGAAGGTCTTGATGGCCTCAGGCCAGCGTTTCTCGACAATGTCCAGGTCCTCGGGCGGGATTTTTTCCCGGGCACAAGCCTGGCCGGCGGCCAGCAGGGACAGGATCAGACAAAGGAAAGGGCGTAGATAGGGGTGTTTCACGGTTTTTGCTCCGGGGGGATGACACGAAATTTAAGGACTGGCTCCGTCGTCGTCGAGGATTGTTCTGTTTTGTCGGTCTTGACCGTCGGGATCGCCGCCGGCGTGTTCGTGGGCGCAGGCGCACCGAGGGTGGCGGGCTTGGGTGCGGGGGCGAGGGTTTTCACAGCCGGCATGGGGGCCGGCGCGGCGGCAAATCCCTGCTCGATCAACTCCACGGCCTTGAGATCACGCGCCCGTCCCTTGTCAATCTGCCGTCCGGGTCCGAACGAGCCCATGATGACCGTGATCACGCGGCGTCCGTTGCGCTCGGCCGTGGCACTGAGACAGTAGCCCGCGCTCGCGGTGTAACCGGTCTTGAGGCCGTCCACGCCGGGGATCTTGCCGAGCAGGTTGTTGTGGTTGCGCATGTGCTGGGGTCCCTTCGCGCGATTGGGCCCGAAGTCCCGCTCGCGGATGGAGGTGTATTTGAGCACATCCGTGTTCATGATGAGGTACCGGCATAACAGCGAAAAATCGCGCGGGGTGGTCAGATCACCGTCTGCAATCCGCCGGCTGGGCGGCGGCAGGCCATGCGGCGTGCGGAAGGTCGACTGGTTCATGCCGAGCGATCGTGCCTTGGCGTTCATCAGCTCCACAAAGGCCGGGGTCGATCCGGCGGCCGCCCGCGCCAGGGCGTGCGCGGCATCGTTGGCCGACTGGATCATCATCGCGTAGAGCAGTTCCTCGACGGAAAAGGTCTCCCGCGGATCGAGGTACACCTGCGTGCCGCCCATGCTCGCGTCCTGCGCGGTGATCGGCACCGGGGTCTGCAGCGTGATCGTGCCGTCCGCCAGCTTGTCGTGAACCACGGCGAAAGTCATGAGCTTGGTCATGCTCGCCGGCGGGTTCTGGCCGTCGGCGTTATCCTCGAACAGCACCGCGCCGGTGGCCGCATCGATCGTGATGGCCCCCGTGTACACGCCGTCCACGGGCGTCGTGTGCTTGACCTTGGGGGCGGCCAAAGCCGGAAGCAGACTGCAGAAAACGAGAAGGACGCGGGAGGTCCGCCGAAGAAAACTCATGCGCGCAAGGCAGTCGCGCGGCATCCGCATGGCAAATCAAATTACCACCCGGATGGCGGGATGCGCCGCCACGGCCGCCATCGCTTGGCGCAGCAATGTCTGGCCCGGCTCCATCCGATGCCATGGAGAGGCCCCCGAGGGATGAGGCAACGGGATGCAATCCATCGGGTGCCCGCGGTAGTCGATCGAAAGCTGCCGGCCAATCAACGCGGTGAGCGGCGCCGGCGGCAGAAACTGGGCCATCGCGAGTTTCCCCACCGGCAGCACCAGCGCAGGCCGCAACAAGGCGATCTCGGCGGCGAGCCAGCGGGAACAGTGGGCGATTTCCGCCTCGTCAGGCACCCGATCGCCCCCGGTGGACTTTTTTCCGGGAAAGCAGCGGCAGACCGCCGCAAAGTAGATCCGGTTGCGCGTTTCCTCCTCGGTCCAACCCAGGCC
>JBDKHE010000249.1:0-7281 GCA_039797805.1 Verrucomicrobiota bacterium | reverse complement strand
TCCCAATGCGAACATTCTGGTCGCCGGGAAAGCCGACTTTGAGAATTCGGGCCGCCGCCAGTTGATGAGCCGGATCGCCACCAGCAATTGGGATGCCGTCATCGTCACCCACTCGGGCTTCGAGCGGCTGCCGATGTCGGTCAAAGCCCGGGAGGATTTCATCACGGACCAGATCACCGAGCTGGAAAACTGCATTCGCGAGCAGAAGGGGGACGCCTCGGATGCCCGGATCGTGAAGGAGCTGGAGCGGGCGAAGAAGCGGCTGGAGTTCAGGCTTAAGACCCTCTCGGCCGAGCACCGCAAGGACGACACGCTCACGTTTGAGGAACTCGGCGTGGACCGGCTGTTCGTGGACGAGGCGCAGGCCTTCAAGAATCTCTTCTACGTCACCAAAATGACGCGGGTGGCCGGGCTCCCGCAGTCGGCATCCGAGCGGGCGTTCGACATGCTGCTCAAGGTGCAGCACATCCAGCGGCTCAATGGCGGCGGCGGGGTGGTCTTCGCCACCGGCACACCCGTGACCAACACCATGGCGGAAATGTTCACCATGCAGCGCTACCTGCAGATGGACGGGCTGCGCCGGCAGAACCTTCAGCACTTCGACTCGTGGGCCGCCACTTTTGGCGAGACGGTCACGGCCATGGAACTCGCCCCCGACGGCGCGGGCTACCGGCTCAACACGCGGTTCGCCCGCTTCGTCAACGTGCCGGAGTTGATGCAATTGTTCAGGCAGTTTGCCGACATCCAGACCGCGGACATGCTCAAGCTGCCCGTGCCGGCGCTCGACGGTGGCAAACCGCGCATCATCAGCGCCCCGACGACACCGGCCTTAAAGACCTTCGTGACTTCGCTCGCCAAGCGTGCCGAGCGGCTGAAGACGGGTTGTGTTGATCCCCGGGAAGACAACATGCTCAAGATCACGGGCGAGGGCCGGAAGGCCGCCCTCGACCTGCGGCTGGTCGCGGTCGGCGGCGACCACCATGGAAGCAAGGTCAATCAAGCCGTCCGCGAAATCCACGCCATCTGGCAGGAATCCCGCGCCGACCGGCTGACGCAACTGGTGTTCTGCGACCTCTCGACGCCGAAGAGCGAAGGAGACAATTTTTCCGTCTATCAGGACATTCGCACGAAACTCGAACTGGCCGGCGTTCCGTCGCCCGAGATCGCCTTCATCCAGGACTACGACAGCGATGCCGCCAAGCTCGCGCTTTTCAAGGATGTCCGCGCGGGCAAAATCCGCATTTTGCTCGGCTCGACCCAGAAGATGGGTTCCGGCACAAACGTGCAGGCCAGGCTGGTTGCGCTCCACCACCTTGACGCCCCGTGGCGTCCTGCGGACATCGAGCAGCGCGAGGGCCGGATTCTCCGGCAGGGCAATGCCAACGCCACTGTGCGCATCCTGCGCTACGTCACCGAGGGCTCGTTCGATGGGTATAGCTGGCAGGTGCTGGAGACGAAGGCCAAGTTCATCGCCCAGATCATGCGTGGCGAGAGCAGCGCGCGGCGGATCGAGGACCTCGACTCGCCCGCACTCACCTACGCCGAGGTCAAGGCCATCGCTTCCGGCAACCCGCTGGTCATTGAGAAAGCCAAGGTTGACGCGGAGGTCATGCGCCTGTCCCGCCTGCGGGCCGAGCACGCCGAGAGTCAGTTCGGCAACCGCAGCCGGGTGCGGATGCTGGAGCAGGATGTGCCGCGACTTGAACGCCAGCTTGCCGGCATGGAACAGGATCTGGTCCGGCGCGTGGACACGCACGGCGACAAGTTTCAGATGGTGGTCAGCGGCCGGAAATTCGCGGAGCGGGCCAAGGCCGGCGAGGCGCTGGCCTATCTGGTCGGCGGGCAGGTCCGGGCCCAGCACCCGGTCATCGTCGGCGAGTTGGCCGGTTTCAAAATCGAGTTCCGTCCGACGCTGCAGGATTCACTGACCTTGCAGGGCGCGATGAACTACCCGGCGAAGATTTCCGCGAGTCCGGTCGGCATCATCGCCTCGCTGGAGCACGCGGCCCGGTCCATCGAGGAAAGAATCGAGGCCAAGCGCAGCGATCTGGAACAAACCCGGAAGAATCTCGCGGAACTGACCGCCCACGTCGGGAAACCCTTCGAGCATGAAGCCCGTTTCGGTGAACTGGTCACCCGGCAGGCTAAACTGGTGAACGCCCTCGACCTGACGAAGAACCAAGGGTCGGCGCAGCTCGGCGCCGAGCCGTCCGAGCCCGACCCCGCGCCGACGGAATTCAGCAGTGAGGCGGTCGCGGAGACACCAGCGGTGGCCATCCACCTTGGCGCCCGGGTGGCAATTTGAGTTTCAGTCTTTGCCCCAACCCAACCTCGACGCATTCCATGGCCCGACTTTCGTTCCAACTCTATCAGGAATTACCCGAGGCGGAACGCATCAGGCGCATCGGTGAACTGATCGGACTGGCAGTCCTGCGCCATCGCGGCCGGCCACCGGTGATTGCGCGTCAAAATCGCGCGACCAGGTCGGTGGAAGCGCAGCAAGCGGAACCGTGGGCGCTGATCGCGGACGAGGTAGAGAGACAGATGTTGCGATACATGGAGCGGGTAGGCGCGGCCACCCCGCGCGATTTGCGGGTGGCGCTGGGCCTGTCGTCCATGACGGTGACCCGCCACTTGGGCCGGCTGCGGGCGGCCGGTGTGCTGGCGGTGACGGGGAAGACCCGGGCGGTTCGTTACCAGATTCGGACCGAGTTCAGCGCGAACTGACCGTGCCTTGCATGGCCGCAAACGCCTTTCGCTGCGCGGCGTGATCCAGCGTGGCCAGGGCCTTCATCCGGCGCAGACTGAATCGCCGGAGGCTTTTTTTGGACTTCAACCCGGTCAGGAATTCCTGAATCTCCGGGACGAGGTCGAGGAGCCTGAGATGGTAGGTGATGGTTGCGGCCGTCACCCCCGTCTTGCGCGCGAGCATGGCTTGGGTGAGACGGGGATTGCGAGAAAGCTGGCGCTGCCATTCCCGGGCGCGTTCCAGCGGGTGGAGCAATTTCTCCTCGGGATTGGGGCCCGGGGTTTCGGACGCGGGTAGCATCACTTCCTCATGGAAGGGTGCCAGAATTGTTGCGGTCGGGGGCTGACGTCGCGCCCACAGGGCGACGCGGATCACCAGGGTGATCGGCCGTTGCGCAAGGGGCGAAGGCGAATCTGCACGCCGGCGGACAATCACCCTTTCCTCCATGCCTTCGACGAGACGGGCGACCGGAATGCCGAGCCGCAATTCCAGGGTCTGCAGACCGCGCGGCTGTCCCCCCACCGGGGGACGGTCGCGAATTTCAACGCGATTGAAACAAAGGGCCACGAGCTCTTTCTGTTCCGCTTGCGACAGACACGGGAACATGGCCTCGAATCGGCCGAGGGCATGCAGGATGCGTTCGGCATCGAACTTCGGCTGCTCACAGGCAAGCAGTTGCTGGCGGATCGTTTCCCGTTCAACCAGCAGCCGTTGTTTCTCCTCCTTGAGAGCGGAGGCTTTCCCCTGAAGTTCATCGCCGAGCGCATCCGCTCCACCCGCCGCAATCACGGCGAGGAAGTTTTGCAGGCGCTGTTGCGTTTGCTGCAAGGAGCCGTCGATGATGCGATGGCGTTCCCGCAGTTGAGCGCGATCCACTTTCTTGCCGGTGCGGGCGGTTTCGAGGGCTCCTTGCACCAGTTCGGGGTGCCGGCCGATGGCGCCGATGAATTGGACCACGGCAGACTCCAGCAGTCCGGCGGGAACGGAGCGAACCCGGCAAAACGAATCCGCCCGCTCCTTGTGGGCATGGCAACAAGTGTAGTAGCGGTAGAGTTTACCATCCAGGTCTCGCTTGCCACTCGCAGTGGGAATCATCGCCTGTCCGCAGTGGGCGCAATAGGCGAGGCCCTTGAGCAGATGGAAGTTCTTGTCTCGCGCTTGCAGAAAGCAACGTGCCGGCTGGAGGGTCTGGGCAATCGCGGCGTTGGCCTGCTCCCACAATTCCCGCGACACCAGTGCTTCATGATTGCCGGGGAACTCCTCGCCGTGAAACCGCAACCGGCCGCTGTAGATCGGATTTTGAACGATGCGCCGGAGGCTGTCGCTTCTGAACCGTTTGCCACCCACATTGACGAGCGACTGGTCGCGCCGCTTGAACACCCGGTCGCGCGTCCGTCGCCCCTCTTCGTTCAGGGCATTCGCGATGGTGGTCAGCGACACGAGCATGGCGGCCTCCTCGAAGATGCGGCGGACCACCGGGGCCTCCTGCGGATGGACGTGCAACGTCTTCGCCTCGGAATCTTAGTTGAATCCGTAGGGCACAAGGCCGCAGTTCCAGATGCCGCGCTTGGTCAGTTCCGCCAGCTTGGCCCGCACTTTCTCCGCCGTGTTGAGCCGTTCGTATTCGGCGACACTGACGAGCAGGTTGTTCTTGAGCCGCCCGGACGGCGTTTCCTCCGACAGATCCTCCGTGGTGCTGACCAGCCGGCAACCGTGCTGCTGGAGGAAGGCTCGAAACGGCCCCCACTCATCGGTGCTGCGCAGCACGCGCTCCAGCTTGAAAATGAGGACGACCTTCACTTCGCCGGCCGCCAACTGGCGTTTGAGCGCCTGGATGCCGGGCCGGTTCATCGACCCGCCCGAGTAGGCAGCATCGGTGTGGCACGCCACTTCATACCATCCTTCATGGGCGTGCTTGCGGATGTATTCCCGGCAGATGGCTGCCTGGCTTTCGCAGGAGTCAAACCGACCGCCGACTTGGTGGAGCGTGGAAACGCGCGTGTAGATCGCGACGGGAACCGAACGGATGGAGACGTGAGAAGACTGTCTTGGGATCGCTTGCATATTACCTCCAGAGGTTGTTTGCGGGCGATCCAGCAGGCGTCGGCCCAGGTTGATTGGTGAGAGAGGCAAGATGACAGAACGCCGGCGAATTTCAACCCGGGCGCGTTAAACACTTTCCTCAAATCGCGCCGAAAAATCGCGATTCAACGCACAAATCTAATGGGAACTACGAACTGTTGGGGCAGATCGTTTAATTCCGCTGTTTTGTCTAAGCGTTGGATTCCAATGGAATCCTCGCGAAATTAAACGATCTCGTGCAGAGTTCGTTGAATTGTTCGAAATGGTCGGGGCGATAGGATTCGAACCTACGACCTCCTGGTCCCAAACCAGGCGCTCTACCAGACTAAGCTACACCCCGCAACCGAGCCAGATGGGAGGGGTAGCCGGGCCGTCTGTCAATGGTTCCTGTCATTCGGTGTCTGCGGCAGCCGTTTCCACGGTTTATCACTGCGGATAAAATGCTTCTTGCTTCAATGGTTTGCGCGCCCTAAACACGAATTCTCAATCTCAAAAAAAATGGATACTCTTTCCCGTGACAGCAACAGCTCCGGTAGCGTTCTCCCCCTCGTGGGCGTGATCGCCGGTGCTCTCGGCCTCATCCTCGCGATCGTGGCCCTCGTTAAACTTTCCACGATCCAAAAGACCGTGGCCGTGCATGATACGGAGATTCCCAAGATCGCCACGATCGAGGGTGACCTCCGCGCCGTCACGACGAAATCGGAAACCGACCTGCGCGGCCTGCGTGAGGGAGTCCAGAATGCGTTGAATGACGTTGGCACGCAGATGGGTGCGATCCGCGCCCAGCTCGCCAAGATTGAAGAAGCCCAGAAGGCCAAGCCCGTGGCCGCTCCGACCGCCAAGGGAGGCGCGGCTGCTGCTCCCACCGGCGTGCTCAATTCCGACGGCACCTATTCGATCGCTCCCGGCGACACGCTCTCCAAGATTGCCCGCAAGTTCAGCGTCAAGCTGGACGCCATCGAGGCGGAGAATCCCGGTCTGGATGCCCGCAGCCTGAAGGTCGGCCAGAAAATCCGTATCCCAAAGCGCTAAGCGTCTCTCCAACAAATTTTCATGCCTCCCAGACCTCGTGTCGCGGAGGCATTTTTTTTATCCATGCCCAACCCATCAGGGTCACCGGCCCATTGGCGCCGGGTCGGCACCGAGCCACATGCCACGACCCGGATTTTTGATGTTGTTCGCGCCATCTATCAACATCCCCGGCGCGAGAAGCCGCAGGATTTCTTCGTGCTGAATGCTCCCGACTGGGTGAACGTGGTCGCGCTTACGCCGGAGCGACACCTCGTGCTCGTGCGGCAGTTTCGCTATGGTATCAACGCGTTCTCCCTGGAAATCCCCGGTGGCGTGATCGACGAGGGCGAAGATCCCCTGGTGGCAGGCGTGCGGGAATTGCGCGAGGAGTCGGGCTTCGTCGGCGCTCCCGCCCGTTTGCTCGGTTCGGTCCACCCGAATCCGGCCATGCAGAGCAACCGCTGTCATCTCGTGCTGGTGGAGGATGCCCGGCCGGTGGCGGCGCTCGATTGGGATCCGGACGAGGAGTTCGAGATCACGACGCTGCCGGTGGACGAGGTGTATGCGCGGGCTGCTCGCGGCGAGATCACGCATGCGCTGGTGCTGAATGCGTTGCTGCTCTTCCGTCCTCATTGGGAGCGGATCCAACATGGCTCCGTTTGACTTGCGTCCCGCGGCGGCTTCACTGCCCGACGTCATGCAGTCCGCCGCCACCTTCGCCAACTCCGCCGTCGCCCTCGGGGCCGCTCCGGCTGAAGGTCTGCCGGAGTTGCTTGAGCAGGAAATTCGCGCCATCTACCGGCGCAGCCCGCTCTATCACCGCCGGTTTCCGCTGCATCAGGACCCGCTGCAATGGTCCTGTTATCGTGAAATCCCGGTGCTCACGAAGCAGGAGATCGTCCAGCATGGGCACACGGCGTTTTTTCACGATTACACCGCCATCGAGCGGGGCTTTCAGCAAAAGCAATACGAGTACGAGCACACCTCCGGCACCACCAGCGGTCCGATGACCGTGGTCATGGAGGAGGGGTGGTGGAATGCGCAAACGCGCCGGGCTTACCTCGCGCATCCGCGGTTGGCCCGCTATGTGGACGTGCCCTACCGCAAATGCGTCCTGGCTCCGGTGGGTTGCTCGAGCAACCTTTGTCCGTACGAGGATCACCCGTTTCCCCACCGCTATTTTGACGGCACGGTTTACCTGAATTTGTCCAGCGATCCGTTTGCCTTTCCCGAGGCGGAGTGGGACCGCATCGTCTTGGAATTGCAGGCGGTGAAACCGCAGGTGATCGAAGGGGAGCCGGTCTACCTGTCCTTGCTGGCGCGGGCGCTCAAGAAGCGGCAGGTGGAGGTTCCCAGCGTGGAAACGGTCATCCTAACCTATGGCAAGGCCAGCCGGCAGCACGGCCAGCGCATCGCGGAAGCGTTTCCGGCGGCGCGGC
>JBDKHE010000248.1:0-2602 GCA_039797805.1 Verrucomicrobiota bacterium | reverse complement strand
ATTCGGAAGGATCGCTGAAGCCCATCAGGTAGGTCAGGAGCCCGGTGTCCGTGAAGTAGAGCTTCGGCGACTTGACCAGGCGCTTGGTCCGCTGCCGGTGGTAGGGCTCAAGGAGGAAAATCTGCTGGCTCGCCTCCAACACCGAGAGCCAGCTTTTCGCTGTGTGCGGCGAGATGCCAACATCGCGAGCAAGATCGGCGTAGGAGAGAATCTGCCCGGCGCGCAGCGCGGCAACGCGCAAAAACCGGTCGAAGTCACGCAGGCTGCCAACGCTCAGCAGATTGCGCACGTCTCGTTCAAGATAGGTGGTGAGGTAGGAGCCAAGCCACAAGCTGCGGTCGATTTCCGGCTTCTGCCAGAGTTCGGGATAGCCGCCGCGCCACAGAAAGGAGTCGATGGACGCGAGGTTCGTGGCGTCCGGCAATTCCGGCAGACTCAACGCCGGCATCGTAAGGATAGCGCAACGGCCGGCGAGCGATTCGGTGACGCCGGCCATCAGGCTGAAGCTCTGTGAACCGGTGACGAGGTATTGGCCGGGGCGCCGGTCCTGATCGACCATCAGCTTGAGCTGCCGGAACAGCGACGGGGCATACTGCACTTCATCCAAAATCAGGGGCCGCGAATGCGGCTGGAAAAATTCGGCCGGACTCAGGCGAGCACGCTCCGCTTCCGCCGGCACGTCCAAGGTGATATAACCCGCCTCAGGGAGGAACTTCCTGGCCAAGGTGGTCTTGCCCACTTGGCGCGCACCGGTCATCACGACGACCGGGAATTGCTTCCAAGCTTGGGCCAGATGGGAATTGAGGATTCTAGGAAACATCAGTGCCGCAAAAATGCACCGTCAGTGCATTTTTGCAATAATATGCTTAATCAGTTTATATTATGCTGCTTGCGACCATGCAGAATTCAAGACGCCCGCGCTAACTGCTTGGGAGGCGGGGTGAAACTAACCCGCTTCGCTGCCTCGATACTATGCTCCGGCCGAATATGCCCGTAGGTCCGCATGGCAAGCGCACCGCCATCGGCATGACCAAGCCAGAGAGCCACGGTCGGAACATCGACACCGGACTCGATGCAGGTGGTAGCGAATAGATGCCGCAAGTCGTGGTGGTTGAGTTTTGGCACGCCGACCTCCTTGCAAGAGGAGGCCAATGAACCACGACATTCCTTGGCACGAAACACTGGCGCGTTGGGATCGGGCGTCGTGTCGCCTTTGATCTGCTCAACCAATCGCCGGAAATCCGCGGTCATCGGCACAATGCGTGGTGCGTTTTCCTTCTTCTCGCCGGGAACAATGATCAGCCCTTTCTCGAAATCCAGATGGCCCCAGGTAAGCCGGCGGGACTCTCCCACCCGCATTCCCGAATAAGCCAGACCCTCGACGAGGTCACCTGCGATCCGGCCCCAGCCGGGTTGCCGGCGGATGTAGGCCACGATGGCCGCGAACTGCGACCGGTTGGGCAGTCGCAGCAGCTTCTTCCTGGCCGGCTTGCGCGGGAGTTCCTTCGCCGGGTTGCGATACACGAGGCCCGACTTGATCCCGATGGCAAATACCCTCTGCAGATACGCAATCGCCGCGTTAACCGTCGTGGGGCTGTTCCCCGGAAGAGTCTTCTCCTTGGACCGGGGGCCCAGGTAAGTAGAACCGCCATTTTCGAATCGGGTGAGCCAGGCTTTGCATGCCTCCGGGGAAATCCGCCGCAATTCCATGTCGAATATCTCGGGCCAAGTGCGCTTGAAGGTGTGCACCGGACGCAAACGAAAGTGCTTGGCCGTCGGCTTCAGCCGAGCGTTAGAATTGACCTCGGCTTTGTAGAGTTCAACTGCTTCACCGAAAGTGATCTTGCGGGACAGTTTGATGTCGGTCGACGCGGCGCCGACTGCCCCGCGCAACTCGCTCAATTTGTCCGGGAGCAGGAGCTTCGCTACACTGAAAGTATCCGTATCTAACGAGCGCCAGATCAGCCGTCCGCAGATCCTCGCGCGAAGGTAATACGTCCCGTTTTCGCCCTTCAAAAGGTTCGGGACCGCGGTGGAGGTGAATTTCATGCCTCAGTATAGAACGGCAGTATAGCAATGTCAAATTAGCGGAGTATTAAGTATATTATATAGCTGATATACAATTACTAACAGATATATTATTTAGCAATGGCTTATTGTTCTAAGACCCGCATGTCTGCCATTCCATCACCCGAGCGAAAGGGACCAACAATCTCAGGTTTTCGATTTTCGGTTCCCCCGCAAGCGCTACTTCTGGGCGGGCCAGAGGCCATCATCGTCACTCCCAGGCGCAGGCGGGCAATTCCGCAGACTACAGCGAATATCCGTCTTCCTCGGTAACGGGTGTGGTGGGGACCGAGATCAATCCGATCGAGTGCCCTGCTCACCTCCGGCTCCACCCGCGACTTCGTGCGGGCCGGCTGCCCCAGACTTGCCTTTTGACGAACGCTAGCCGACCGCGCCGACTCCGGGGCTGCCCCTCAGGCCATGGCCTGAGGGCGCACCTTCAGGTCGCCGATGTCATCGTGCTGAAAGACCCGTACTGACGCTGGTTGCAGCAACTCCCCCAGGGCCTCGTGATTTCTCATGCGCCGCAGGATCA
>JBDKHE010000247.1:0-3310 GCA_039797805.1 Verrucomicrobiota bacterium | reverse complement strand
ATCGCCTGCTTGCGGCTGGCCACCTTGGCGTAGGCGCGGACGATGAGGTCACGGTCGAACACCTGCGGGGTTTCCATGGCCCAGAGGTGGCTGCGGTCCACCGTGCGCAGCCGGCCCTCGCCGCGATGTTGCTTGATGGAGTCGGTCACCCGATGGGCGAGCACGACGGCGTGTTCGCGGCGGACGATCTTGTAGAGGGCGACGAGCTGCTCGGCCCGGACGAGCGGCCGCGCGCAATCGTGGATGAAGACGTGGCTGATGTCGTCCGGCAACTCGGCCAGCGCGGCCGCCACGGAATCCTGGCGCTCGGCGCCGCCCCGCACGAAGATGGTCGGGGTGGGGGCATAGGCCGACAGGCCGACCATCTGCGCCTGGTCGCGGTAGGTGACGACAAAGAAATCCACGACACCGCTGCGCACGAAGGTGGCGGCCGAGTGGGCGAAGACCGGTTTTCCGCCGAGGGGAGCAAGGATCTTGTCGGGAACGGTTCCCGCCATACGGCGGCTGCTGCCGGCGGCGAGGAGGATGGCGGCGGTGCGACTCATGGGGCGTGGAAGGTTGAACGTTGGACTGATACGGGCCTATCACTTTCCGGCCAGTTCGGCGAGAATGGATCGGGCGGCGGCAGCCGGGTCGGCGGCCTTGAGGATCGGGCGGCCGACCACGATGAAGCTGGAGCCGGCCTGCGCGGCTTGGGCGGGTGACAGGACGCGTTTCTGGTCGTCGCCACCGGCTTCACCAGCCGGGCGGATACCGGGAGTGACGAGCTGGGTGGATACCGGGAGCGTGCGCCGGAGCAGTTCCACCTCAAGCGGCGAGCAGACGAGTCCTTGCAGGCCTGAGTCGACCGCGAGCTTGCCCAGGCGGGCGACTTGGTCGGCCGGAGAAGCGGTCACGCCGATCTCATTGAGTCCGGCGGCATCGGTCGAGGTGAGCACCGTGACCCCCAGCAGGAGCAGGCCGGGGTTGGTTTTCAGCTGGGCCGCGCGGGCGGCGCGCATCATTTCGCCACCGCCGGAAGTGTGCAGCGTGAGCATCCTGATCGGCAACGGGCCGAGCGACTCCACGGCTTTGGCGACGGTGTTGGGGATGTCATGCAGCTTCAGGTCGAGGAAGACATTGAAGCCTTGGTCGGCCACCTCGCGCACGTAGTCAGGGCCGTAGGCGGTGAACATTTGCAGTCCGAGTTTTACCCAGCGCAACTGGCCGCGCAACTGGCGGAGGATGGGCGCGGCTTCTTCGCGGGTGGGTACGTCGAGGGCGAGGATCAGGTCGCAGGGCATTTCTAACAAGACGAATGGACGCGAATGGATCCGAATAGAAGGAAAAACATCCCCGGACCGACAGCCGGAATAGTGTTTATTCATGGCCGGTGATGGCTAGGCCTTGGGCGTGGTCACTGTTTTCAGCCCCGCCAAAATCAACCTCTTCCTCGCCGTGACAGGTCGGCGGCCGGATGGCTTCCATGACCTGGTGTCGGTCGCGGCGCCACTCGACTTTGGCGATGATCTGGAGGCTACGGTCCTCCCGGCCGGTGGCGGTGCGCAGTACACGCTGGCGTGTGACGATCCGGCGGTGCCCACGGACGGAACCAATTTGATTCTGAAGGCCGCCGGCGCCTATGCCGCGGCCACCGGTTCGCAGCAACGGGTTCATTTCAGGCTCACGAAGCGCATCCCCATCGGGGCAGGTCTGGGCGGCGGCAGCAGCAATGCCGTGGCCGCACTGCGGGCATTGAATCAGCTGGATGGAGGGCTGCTTGAGTCTACCCGGATGGAGCAGGTGGCCGCCGGGCTCGGCTCCGATTGTGTGCTGTTCTTGCACAATGCGCCGGTGGTCATGCGCGGACGCGGAGAGCGGGTGGCATTGCTGCCAGTAAATGCGGCTCGGCGCATACGGGGACGGCGGGTGTTGCTGTTCAAGCCCAGTTTCGGGATCAGCACACCGTGGGCCTATGGGAGAATGGCCGCCCGGGGCACTGATTATCTTCCGACCGAGCAGGCCGAGAGCCGACTGGCCGGCTGGCTCAAGGGTACGGGGCCGGCCGAGGAATTGCTGTTTAACAACATGCAGCCGGCGGCCTTTGAGAAATACGTAGCCCTGCCGATGCTGCTGGCCAAACTCCGGGCTATCGCCGGGGTGGCGGCGATCATGAGCGGCAGTGGCAGTGCCTGCTTTGCCTTGCTCCCCGAGGAGAGAGGCATGGGTGACGGGAACGCCGCGACCGACCTGGTGGCTGAACTCAAACGCCACCTGCGCTCCTGGGGTGGTCCGGAAATCTACCTGCAGGAAGGAAGGCTTTCTTAGTTCCGCATTGACCGGGTCGCGCCACGGTTCGTTAATCGCGCAGCGCCGCTGCATGCCGACCCCAGCACAAAAGGAAATCACCGTCCAAGGCCTCGCCGCTTCCAAAGGCATCGCCTACGGACAGGTGTTTCTCTACCTGCAGAACGAGCTGGAAATTCCGCGTTACACGGTGGATCCAGACAAGCGCGTGGCGGAAATTGAGCGTTTTGACCAAGCCCTGATTTCCACCCGGCAGCAGATTGCCAAGATTCAAGAGCAAGTGGCCAAGAACCTGAGCGAACAGGAGGCGCTGATTTTTGACGCGCACCTTCTGGTGCTCGAGGATCAGGCGTTGATCGGCGAAACGATCCGCGATTTCCAGAAGTCGGGATTGAACATCGAGACGTGCTTCAATGACGTCGCCCAGCGTTATATCCAGGCCTTTGCGGAGATTGATGACGAGTATCTGCGCGAGCGCGCCGCAGACCTGAAGGATGTGACCAAGCGAGTGCTGCATGTGCTCCTTGGTCAGACCGCCGGCAGCCTGACCGAACTGGTCGACAAGCGAATCATTGTGGCGCGGGACGTCTCTCCCTCAGAGGCGGCCGGTATCGATCGCAGTGCGGCGCTCGGGATTGTCACCGACGGTGGCAGCCGCACCAGTCACGCGGTGATTGTGGCCCGTTCGATGAAAATTCCAGCGGTCGTCGGCGTGGAGAATCTGACCACGCGGCTCAAGGACGGCGACTGGTTGCTGGTGGATGGCTACGAGGGCACGGTAATCGTCAATCCTTCGGAGCAAACCCTGTTCCGGTACGGCAAGATCCAGAAGGCCAAGCAATCCATTGAATCGCGGCTCATGTCGGACAACGAGCTGGCGGCGCAGACGCTGGACGGCGTCAATGTGAGCCTGCGGGCGAACATCGAGAAGGCGGATGAGGTGGCACTGGTGAAACAATACCGTGCGGCGGGCGTCTGGTTGTATCGCACGGAGTTTCTTTACCTCTCGTCGACCAGTTTGCCG
>JBDKHE010000246.1:0-3331 GCA_039797805.1 Verrucomicrobiota bacterium | reverse complement strand
GACGTGGCGCGCCGGGTTGCCCTCGCCGGCTTTGTCGCCTTTGCCCCCGACGCCCTCTATCCGGTCGGCGGCTATCCCGGCAACGACGACGAAGGTCGTGCCCTCCAGGGCAAGCTGGATCGCAACAAGGTCACGGAAGACTTCGTGGCTGCAGCCAGGTTTCTGTCCGGCCACGCGGAAACCAACGGCCGGCTGGGTGTGGTGGGCTTTTGCTTCGGCGGCGGCATGGCCAACACCCTAGCCTGGCGCCTGCCCGAGGTCGTGCAGGCGGCCGTGCCCTATTACGGTGGTCAGCCTCCCGCGGCCGAGGTGCCCAAAATCAAGGCGGCACTCATGCTGCATTATGCGGAATTGGACACGCG
This sequence comes from Verrucomicrobiota bacterium, assembly GCA_039797805.1. Classification (GTDB taxonomy): domain Bacteria; phylum Verrucomicrobiota; class Verrucomicrobiia; order Opitutales; family Opitutaceae; genus Lacunisphaera. The sequence continues at coordinate 2,969 of JBDKHE010000246.1, read as the reverse complement.
GGTGAACGCCGGCTGGCCCGATTACGAGAACGCGCTCAAGGCGGCAGGAGTGTCTTACGAGGCGTTCATCTACCCGGGCGTGAACCACGGCTTTCACAACGACACGACCCCGCGCTACGATCAGGCTGCGGCCGAGCTGTCGTGGACGCGCACCATCGGGTTCTTTCGCCAGAAGCTGGGTTGAGTCGCGCCGGTCTGGGGCCGGTTTGCCTCAGATACAAGCCGACCGGTCGGAGACCGGTCCTACTTGGCTTCGCGCCTATTGCGCGGGTGATGCCGCGCATGCTGGTCCAACAACCGGGAGGACTCGACCGCGGTGTAGATCTGCGTCGTCCCGATGCTGGCGTGGCCGAGCATCTCCTGGATCGCGCGCAAATCCGCCCCGCCCCCGAGCAGATGCGTCGCAAAGGAATGGCGCAGGAGGTGGGGTTTCACGGGCTTCTCGATACCCGCGCGCTTGGCGTTTTTCTTCACAATCACCCACAGCGTCTTTCTTGAAATGGCCTTCCCTCGCTCGCTGAGAAAGAGCTCGCTGCCGGTCCGGGCTTTCACGAGGCGCGGTCGCGCCGAGACCACGTAGGTCTGCACGGCATCGCGGGCCTTGGTACCGAGCGGCACCACCCGTTCCTTCGATCCCTTGCCAAAAACACGGACAAATCCGTTTTCCAGATCCACCTGCTGCAGGCTCAGCCCGCAGAGCTCGGAGATGCGCAGACCGCTGGAGTAGAAAAGTTCGAGCATCGCCCGGTCCCGCACCGAGTAGGCATCGCCGCCCGCCGGCGCCGCCAGCAACCGGTCCATTTCCCCCGCGGAGAGCGTCTGCGGCAGTTTGCGACGGAACTTGGGTCCGTTCAACAAGGCGGCCGGATCATCCTCCCGTCGCCCCTGACGCACCAGATGGCGGAAGAGCATGCGCAGCGCCGCGAGTTTGCGCGCCTGACTGGAGGCGCTGAACTCTTGATCGCTCAGCCAATGCAGCCAGCCGGCGAGATGCTTGGCGGTGACCTTCTGCCAGTCGGCGGCCCCGAGTTTCAACAGGCAGTGGGAGGCTTGGCGCAGATCGTTCTCGTAGGATTTCGCCGTGTTGCGCGCGAGGCCTTTCTCCAACTCGATGTAGGCGAGAAAATCGTCGATCCCCTCGGCGTAGCCGGCCGGAGCCGGTGCCATCGGTGCCTCTTTGACCCGGGAGGCGGCACGCGGCTTCTTCATGCGCTCAGCCGCGAAAAAAACTCAGCGGCGGTTTTGCCGGCGGGGCGGCGGCGGCGCGGCGTTCACGTCACGCAGACGGAAAGTGATGCGCGCCTTGTCGAGATCGTACGGACTCATCTCCATCTTCACGTTGTCGCCCACGGCGATCTTGATGAAGTGCTTGCGCAACTTGCCCGAGATGTGGGCCAGCACCATGTGACCGTTGGTCAGCTGCACACGAAACATCGTTCCCGGAAGGACCGTGACAATCTTGCCTTCAACTTCGATCGCTTTGCCGTCAGACATAGGTGGGGAGGGATGATACGGAGATGTGCTGCATGCTGGTTAAAAGGACGTTGTATCACCGGAGTACCACACCTAAGTCAAGGTAATCGTTTTCGCCCTTTCCCATGGTCCAACCCACGCGCACTCCTCCACCCTGTCCTTTTGCCAAGGTTTTCCCCTCCCAATTGGTGCGGAATGACGAGTTTTACCTCTGGCTGGCCTACAATCAGGCCATTGACGCCTGGAAGGCCGACGAGGTGCCGATCGGGGCCGTGATTGAATTGGGGGGCGAGGTCATCGCCGCCGCGCACAACCAACGCGACAGCACCCGTGACCCGACCGCCCACGCCGAGATCATCGCCCTCGGCCAGGCCGCCAAGGCCATCGGCGACTGGCGGCTGAACGACGCCACTTTGTACGTGACCAAGGAACCTTGCCCGATGTGTTCCGGCGCGAGCCTCATGTCGCGGGTCAAGCGGGTCGTGTTCGCCGTTTCCGATCCCAAGATGGGTTGCCTGGGCGGCGCCACCGATCTCAACGCGCTGCCGCAGGTGAATCATCATCTCGAAATCACGCGCGGCATTCTGGAGCAGCCCTGCCTCGAACTTTTGCAGGCATACTTCCGTCACAAGCGGGCGGAAGACACAGCCGGCAGTTGACGATGCCGCCAAGCCGTGTAGGTTGCGCTTACTCTTCAACCCACGAACATTATGCCATACGAACTCCCTAAACTGCCCTACGCTGCCAACGCCCTCGAACCGCACATCGACGCCAAGACGATGGAGATTCACCACGGCAAGCATCACCAGGCATACATCACCAACGCCAACAACGCCCTGAAGGACCAGCCGGCCCTCGCGGCCCTGGATGTGAATGCGTTGATCGCCGACCTTTCCAAGGTTCCTGAGGCCATCCGTGGCGCCATCCGCAATAACGCGGGCGGACACAGCAACCACTCGTTCTTCTGGACCATCATGGGGCCCGGCAAGGGCGGCGCCCCCAAGGGCAAGCTCGCTGCGGCCATCGAGGCCGAACTCGGCGGATTCGCCAAGTTCAAGGAAGACTTTGCCAAGGCCGGCGCCACGCGCTTCGGCTCCGGCTGGGCCTGGCTCGTCGTCAACGGCGGCAAGCTCTCCGTCGGTTCCACGGCCAATCAGGACAGCCCGCTCATGGGCAAGGCCGTCGCCGGTATCGAGGGCAAGCCCGTCATCGGTCTCGATGTCTGGGAACACGCCTACTACCTCAACTACCAGAACCGCCGTCCGGACTACATCGCCGCCTTCTGGAACGTGGTCGACTGGGACGCCGCCGAGGCGAACTACGTAGCTGCGCTGAAATAACCCCGGCGCCGAAACTCCGGTTCATCCGGAGCATTTGTCCCATCTTTCAAGCCGCGCCCCAGGGCGCGGCTTTTTCATGCCAGCCACCGACCTGATTTGAGAGTAAGTTGGGGCGGTGAATCCCTTCGCCGCCAGAGAGCAACGGCGGCCGCTCCC
>JBDKHE010000245.1:0-2606 GCA_039797805.1 Verrucomicrobiota bacterium | reverse complement strand
CGCTCAGGTCGATCGCGGCCTGCGCAATCGCCTCGTCCATGGGCATGGTGAAACCGTAGCGACCGATGCCGCGCTTGTCGCCGAGCGCCTGCTTGAGCGCCTGGCCCAGCGCGAGACCGACGTCTTCGACCGTGTGGTGCTCGTCAATGTGCAGGTCGCCGGTGCACTCGATGACGAGGCTGATGCCGGCATTGCGCGCGATCTGGTCGAGCATGTGGTCGAAGAAACCGAGACCGGTCGCAAACCTCACGGGGGCGACGGCATCCAGATCCACCGCGACGGAAATTTTCGTCTCCTTGGTTTGGCGCGCGATCGTGGCGCGGCGCGGGGCGTCGGCGATCTGGCAGGCGATCTCGGTCCAGCCGAGATTCTTCTGATTGTAGCGCAGGCCCTGGCAGCCGAGGTTGGTGGCGAGTTGGAGGTCGGTCTCACGATCGCCGATGACGTAGGAGGCTTCGCGCGACCAGGAGGTGTCCTTCAGGTAATCAAGCAGCAGGCCTACCTTGGGTTTGCGACAATCGCAACGGTCGGCGGCCGTGTGCGGGCACACGCGCACGGCCTCGAAGGCGATGCCCTGCGAGGCGAGGATGTCGATGAGCAGGTTCTGCAGCGGACGGAATTCCGTTTCGCGAAAACTTGGCGTGCCGAGTCCGTCCTGGTTGGTCACCATGACAAAGGTGTAGCCGGCGTCGCGCAGGCGGCGCAGGGCGGGCACGACCTCGGGTTCCAGCGCGAATTTGTCGAGCCGGTCGATCTGAAAGTCGGCGGGCTCGGTGATGAGCGTGCCGTCACGGTCGATGAAGAGGATTTTTTTCATGGGTCAGGTCAGGAATTTTCAGGGCAGCGCCAGGCGGGATCATCACGCACGGGCCAGGACCTCCAGGGTTTGGTCGTTTTCTTCCGGGGTGCCGACCGTGATGCGGACGGTGTTGGGGACGTCCTTGCTGCGGTCGCGCCAGATGATGCCGGCGGCGCGGCCGGCGGCCATGACGCGGGCGGAGTCGGTGACTTCGAGCAAAATGTAGTTGGCGTCGCTCGGCCAGACGGTCTTGACGACGGCCAGCTTGGGCAGGGCGGCCATGAGGCGCTGACGTTCGGCGACGAGCAGGGTCACGGACGCGCGGGCGGCCGCCAGGCCTTCCGCACTCAGGGCGGCGAGCGCCGCGGCCAGCACCGGCGCGGGCACCGGGTAGGGGGCGATCACCTTTTGCAGCACGGCGATGACGGCAGGATCCGCGAGGGTGGTGCCGACGCGCGCGCCGGCGAGACCGAAGGCCTTCGAAAGCGTGCGCAGCACGACCAGGTTGGGGTTCGTGGCGATCTCGGCGGCGAGGCTCGGGACACTGGCAAAGTCCACATAGGCTTCGTCGACCACGACCATGGCACGGCCGGCGAGTGAGCGCACCAGGTGCAGCACGGTGGCGCGATCCAGCAGCCCACCGGTCGGGTTGTTGGGCGAGCAAAGGAAAACGAGTTTAACCGCAGGCGTCACGGCCCGGAGCACGGCATCGGCATCGAGGCCGAAGTTCGCGTTGCGAACAAGCGGGGCGGTCACGACCTTTGCGCCCTGAATGCCGGCGGCCACGACGTACATGCCGTAGGTCGGGGGCGTGATCAGAATCGCGTCGCGGTCGGCGCGGCAGAACGTACGCAGCAGGAGGTCGATGCCCTCGTCGGAACCGCGCGTGACCAACGCCTGGGCCGGAGTGACCCCGTAGAGGGCGGCCAACTTGGCCACCAGTTCGGGTGGCTGGGGATCCGGGTAGCGGTTCAGCAGCGGCTGGTGCACCATCGGGGTCTCCGGATTCTCGTTGGCGTCCAGCCAGACGCGGCCGCCTTTCGATTCCTTGCGGGCGGAGCTGTAGGGCGCGAGCGCGAGGATCTCGGGACGCACGAGGGTGAGAACTTGTTCAAGGGCGGTCATGAGATGGGCGGGGCGGAGCGGCGGGGACGGCCCGCCCCACCAGTGACGATTTTGTCCAGCCGTACCCGCACGGCGCGCTGGTGGGCGGTGAGGTTTTCGGCGAGGGCCAGGCGCTCGACCACGGGGCCGAGCTTCTGCAGGCCGCGCGGGCTGGCGGTTTGCACGGTCATCGTGCGGAGGAAATCGGTCAGGCCCAACCCGGAGCAGGCGCGGGCCCAGCCATAGGTGGGGAGGACGTGATTGGTGCCGCTGGCGTAGTCACCGAGTGATTCGGGGGTGAGGTCGCCAAGGAAGACGGAGCCCGCGGTGGTGATGCCGGGTAATAGTGAGCGCGGCTCGGTGACCTGGAGAATCAGGTGCTCGGGCGCGTAGCGGTTGGCGATGGTGACGGCCTCGGCGGTGGACCCGGCGAGGATGATCCGGCTCTTGGTGAGGGCCTCGGTTGCGATGGCCCCGCGCGGCAGCAGCGCCAGCTGGAGTTGCAGTTCAGCTTGAACCCGCGCGGCGAATTTTTCGGAAAGGGCCACGAGCACGACTTGCGAATCGGGACCGTGTTCGGCCTGCGAGAGCAGGTCGGCGGCGACAAAGGCGGGGTCCGCGAGGTTGTCGGCGATGACCATCACCTCGGAGGGCCCGGCCGGCAGGTCGATGGCGGCGCCGGCCGCATCGCGCGAGACCTGGA
>JBDKHE010000244.1:0-3161 GCA_039797805.1 Verrucomicrobiota bacterium | reverse complement strand
GACTCTTAGAGATTCAGCCCCATCTTGCTCAAGACCCGGGACAAGTCGTCGTTGCCGGCGTACTCAATGATGATGCGTCCCCGCTTGTCGGAGTGTTTGAGGCTGCTGCGGGCGCCGAGGTGAGAAGTCAGCTTCTTTTCAATGTCCGCGAGGGCCGTGCCCGTGGCACCCGGCATGCGACGTTTCTTGCCCGTCGGACCGGATGATTTGTGCCGCAACAGCTCCTCCAAGGCGCGGACACTGAGTCCCTGTTCAAGGGTGCGCCGGGCCAGGACGAGGCGCTCGGCGGAACCTTCCACCCCCAGCAAGACCTTGGCGTGACCGACACTCAGCATGTTCTTGCCGACGTAGGCCTGCAGTTCGGCTTCGAGACCCAGCAGGCGCAGGGAATTGGCCACGGAGGCCCTCCCCTTGCCCACGCGCTGGGCGGCCGCGTCCTGCGTCAGGTCGAAATCCCGGATGAGACTGGCGTAGCCGTGGGCCTCCTCGATCGGATTGAGGTCGGCGCGCTGCAGGTTTTCGATGAGTGCGAGTGAGGCGGACGAGGCATCACTTGAGGTCATCACCCGAGCCGGGATGGTCTTGAGGCCTAGTTTCTGGAAGGCGCGCCAGCGCCGTTCGCCGGCGATAAGTTGGAAATGGTCACCGACCGGACGCACCACGATGGGCTGCAACAAGCCTTCCGCCCGGATGCTCTCGACCAAGTCCGCCAGGGCTTCGTCGGAGAATTCCTTGCGCGGCTGGTAAGGATTGGGCTCGACCTTGACGACGGTGATTTCCCGGTAGCCGGGCAGGCCATCGTTGGCCACCGCGGCCGGCGCCGCTCCCGCCGACGGAGTGCTGGCGGCCGGGGTGTTGGCGGCGGCAGGTTTTGGAGCGGTGACGCCGCTGGTGATCAGTGCGCCGAGTCCGCGGCCGAGACGGGAGGGTGAAGGTTTGGCCATGGTTATTTGCCTTGGGGAATGAAAAGGGTCTGCCCGACGCGGATGCTCCGGGGGTCGGAGATCTTGTTGGCATTGATGATATCCTGCACGCGGGAATTGTTTTTCTGCGCAATGGCGGAGAGCGTGTCGCCGGATTGGACGGTGTAGTTGATGCCCTCCTTGGGGAAATCATTGTCAAAGCTCGTCTGCACCGGTGGCCGCGTCGCCTGATTCCTGGCGAGCGCATCCAGAGCGGCGTTGGTCTGGCGCCCGAGTTTTTCCAACTGGCCCGCCACCTGGGCGAGCACCTCGCGCTTCTGGTCGCCGAGCTCGGCCTGCATCGTGCGGTTCACATCGGCGATGGCCTTGTTGAGCTGTTCCACCGTCGCATAGCTGCGACCGGCCTTTTCTTGCAGGGCGGAATTCTCCCGTGTCAGTTGTTCGACGGTCATCGACAACTCACCCACCCGCTGGTTCAGCAGCAGCACGTCCTGACGCAGCGCGGCCAGTTCGGCCCGCGGGTCCATCTGGGCTGACAAGGTACCGAAAACAAACACCAGCAGGGCGCCACCGCGCAGTAAAGAAGCTCTCATGAAAGGAGGGTTGGGAATTTCGCCGCTAAAAACAAGCCTTGGCCGTGACGAGTTCTGTTCGCACTCAGCCGGCGTGGATGGGACCGATGTCCCTCACGCCTTGTTCCTCAGAAAGGGCGCCGGCCCCACGAGCACCGGCATTGGGAGTGACGGCACCACGGTCCCGGGAGGCACCGGGAAACCGCGGAGAAATTCACCGGCGGAAAGCATCTTCCCTCCCGGTCGTTGCAACTTGCGCAGCCGCAAGATCCCCTGCCCGGTGGCGACCTGCAGGGACTCCGCGTCCGCACCCAGCACCGTGCCGGGTATCGAGCCTGCCAGGTCGGGCACGCCGGTCGTCGCGGACAAGGCGTCGGCCAAGCCCAGCTTCACCGGCTGGCTGTTGAGCGTAATCGAGCAACCCGGCCACGGATTGAGTCCGTTGATCCGGGCGGCGAGGTCAGCGGCCGGGGCCGCGAAGTCGAGCACGCGGTCCGCTTTCTCGAGACGGCGGCAGAACGTGGCCTGCGTGGAATCTTGGGGCGTGAAAACCTGTTCACCTGCGGCGATGGCCGGCAGGCAACGGGTCAGCAAGGGCACACTTGCCTGGGCCAGTTTGCCTTCCACCTCGGCCGCCGTGTCGAGCGCCCCGATCGGCACGCGCTCCACGTCAGCCACCGGACCGGCGTCGAGCGCGAGGACCATCTTCATCAGCGTCACCCCGGTTTCCCGCAAACCGCAGGCCGTGGCCGTTTGGATCGGGGAAGCACCGCGAAATGCCGGCAGGATCGACGTGTGCAGATTGAGCGTGCCCAGCCGCGGGGTGTCGATCACGGGCTGCTTCAGAATATGCCCGTAAGCCATGACCAAGGTCAGGTCGGGTGCATACGCGGTCAACTGGGCCTGTTCCGGCGCGCCAAAACGTTCGGGTTGGTGCACGGGAAGCTCCCTTTCCAACGCCCATCGCTTGATGGCATTGGCCTGCACCTTCTGTCCCCGCCCCACCGCCCGATCGGGCTGCGTGAAAACTGCGACGACGCAGCCGATTCCGCTTCCGGCCAGCCAGTCCAGCGCCGGCAAGGCGATGGCATCGGAACCCATGAAGACGATCTTAAGCATGGCGGATCAGAAAGGGGCGGCGTCTCCGGGGTGACGACTAGCGGCGCGTTGAGTCCTCCAGGTCGGCAAACCCTCAGTCGTCCAGCAGGCTCGGATCAAAGTCGTCGCCCTCGCCTTCCTCGACTTTTTCCCCGGTGACGGCGGCGCGGCTCTTGCGATAGGCCAGACGTTGTTCAATCGGCATTTTCTTCTTCCCGACGAGGTCGAAGTGGATGGGACAGCCCTCAAGCTCGAAGGCCTTGACGAGACCGGATTCGAGGTAGCGCCGGTAGGATTCCGTCAGGCTGCGCTCCTGGTTGCAGAAAATCTTGATGCGGAAAGGACGCGTCGAGGTCTGCGTCGCGTAATAGATCTTGAAACGCTGCCCACCGATCGCGGGCGGCGGCGTGCGGTCGGCGAGCTTGATGATCGTGGCGTTGAGCTTGGCGGTGGGGATCTTGGTGTCGAGGCGGCGGTCGAGCGCGCGGGAGTTGCGCAGCATGCGCTCGATCTCGTGGCCGGTGAGCGCGGACACAAACATCACGGGCGCGCCCGGCGTGAAGAACAG
>JBDKHE010000243.1:0-12734 GCA_039797805.1 Verrucomicrobiota bacterium | reverse complement strand
AAGCCGTCTGCGCGTAGGCTGACCAACCGGTGTTTTTGACCACGAGATAATTGCCCATGAAGTTGAGGCGCGTGGGCGTGTCACCACGGCGTTTCCGGCGAAGCACCGAGCCGTCGGCCTGCACCGCGTAAAGGGCCGTGTGGGCGAACGCCGCCGAGGCGTAGAACGAGAAACGGTCGGTCGGCGCGCCGGAGATTTCAACTTCCGTGCCCTCGGCCGTGGCGCTCGGATCGGTGACGTTCTCGCGCCAGTTGTAGAGCGGGCTGAGCTCGTCGTTGCGGTTGGTGCGGAAATTGACCGACCGGATGTCGCTGCCTTCCGTGATCTTGTAGTAGGACACGTTGAAGGTCATGCGCCCGGAGAACAGTTCGGACTTTAAGCCCGCTTCGTTGAGTTCTACCGTGCGCGCGGCCGAGACGCGCTCGGACGGATCGCGGCCGGCGACGCCGAAGGTGCCGTCCGGGAAGCGGAGCACATTCTTGGTCGGATCCTGCTGCTCCGCGTGGACTGCGAAGACGGTGACCGCCGGCAACACCTTAAATGACGTGCCATAACGGTAGGTTGCATCCGTGGGCTCGGGACGCGACAGCGTCAGGGTGTTGGTGGAAATGTTCGTGATGTCCTCCTCGATCTTGTCGTAGCGCCAGCCGCCGACGACCTGCCAGCGGTCACGCCAGAATTTGGCCGTGTGCTGGACGTAGTAGGAGTTCTCCCAGACCTTGCGCTTTTCGTTCGTGCTGACGGTCGGGACCGGGATGTCACTGCGCTTGAGGTTCAGGAAGGCGCTGTTGTCCAAGATGCGGAAGATGCCGCCGGTGTTGGCGCGGCTGAACCGGTCGAAGATGTCGCGGTGGGTGAACTCATAGCCCACCAGGGTCTGCTGCTTGGTGTTGGCGATGTTGTAATCGAAAAGTAGGTCGCCCTGATAGGAGACGAATTCCGTGTCGCGCTCCCGCTTGTCGTTGCGCAGCGCCATCGTCCAGTCGATCGGCAAACCGTTCGGATCACTCGGGGAAAAAACGTAATTGCCGAAACCGCGCAGGCGGGTCGATTCCGCATCCGCCTCTACCTTGGCCCAGAGCAAACCCTGGCGGGTGGAGAACCAATCGGCGAATTTGTGGTCCAAAACCGCGAGAACATCATAAGCCTGCGCATCGGGCTTCACCCAGGAGGCGGTTTGCGGCGTGGACAGCGGCATCATCTTGATCTTGGCCAGCGCGCCATCGACCGGGAAGGTGCGCACAATGGAGCCGTTTGAGGCGCGCGAGAAGAACTGCAGCTCGTCCTGGATTTCGAAGAACTCGGACGAAGGCGTCCGGCCGGATTGCAGGCTGGCTTCAATCAGCAGGTTGGTGCGCTCGTTGAAGCGAAACTCGACGGACGGGAAGAAACTGTAGGTATCATACGTTTCGTGCGGAATGTAGGTCTCGCCGCCCGTGTAGGCCGCAATCGCCCGGTAGAGCACCGAGCCGCTGGCCGTGAGCGGTCCCGTGCTGTCCAGCTCGGTCTTGTTATAACCCCAACTGGCCATCGTGTATTTGATCGAGGAGGCCTGCTTGGTCTGCGGCTTTTTCGTGATGAGATTGATCACTCCGCCCGCTTCACCGCGACCCGTTGTGGCCGAACCGAGGCCCTTGATGACTTCGACGCGGGAGATGTTGCTCATGTCCTTGCGGTAATAGAGCGAGGAATCCGTCGTGTAACGGAAGCTGTTCCGGAACTGGCTGAACACGTCGATCGAGCGCACCTGATACTGGTCCGCGCCGCCGCCGCGGGCGGTGACGCTGGGCAGAAATGCGATGGCTTCACCGAGGGTGGGAGCCGCGAGTTCGTTGATCATGCGCTCCGAGGCTATGTTCACCGTCTGCGGCACGTCGCGCAGCGCGGTGTTGAGGCGCGTCAACGAAGTCATCGAAGTCACGCCATAGCCGCTGGCGTCTTCCTTGGCCGTGACGGAAAACGGGGCCAGGGTCAGCACTGCATCAGAGGGGGTGGACGCGGGAGCGGTCTGCTGGGCCGTGGCCGGCAAACCGTTGATCAGAAGCGCCAGGGCCGTGGCGAGTGGCGCGAAGGAACAAACGGAGGTTTTCCGTCGGGTGGTGGCTAGGTTCATGGGGTGAGTGACCGGGGTTTGAGGTTGTTAGACTGCAGCAAAGGGAGATACAGGGGACAACTTGCGGGCAGTGCCTGAGGCACTGCGTCCGAAGAGGGATCGTGGGGTGGCGGCACGAGGCCGCTTGGGGTTCGGCCGCACCCTAGGCGGCACGCCAGTTGACAGGCAAACGGGATTCCATGTTATGATAACTCCATGGGAAAAACTCCCGCACCCAAAAACCTCCAGGCCATCGCGCGCACCACGGGTGTGTCGGCGATGACCGTTTCGCGTGTCTTGCGCAACTTCCCCCGCGTGGCGCCCGAAACCCGGCAGCGGGTGTTGCTGGCCGCCAAAAAGCTCGGGTATTCCCCCGATCCGCACATGGCGCGACTGATGGCCCGCGTGCGCAGCCACCGCCGCCGGCGCGCCGAGGCCGTCATCGCCCTCGTGCGCGACGACATTCCCGGCGACGAATTGCTGGACCACGCCTACCAGTATGTCGCGCTCCACGACATCCGCTCGCGCGCCGAGCGCCACGGCTACCGCGCCGAGGAGTTTCTGCTCGACCGCACCCGGATGTCGGCCGCCCGGCTGGCGCAGATCCTCGAGGCCCGCGGCATCGAAGGGCTCATAATTTCCCCGCAATCCTCCCACAGCATCGGCATGGAGCTGGATTACTCGCGCTTCGCCGCCGTCACCCTCGGCTACGGGCTGCAGCAACCCGCGCTGCACCGGGCGAGCACCAACATGACCCGTGGCATACTCCAGGCGACGAGTGAACTAGCCGCCCGCGGCTACCGGCGCATCGGCCTGGCGGTGACGCAGTGGGTCGATGCTCGCTCCGACCACACCTACTCCGGCGCCATGCTGACTTACCAGCAGCAAACGCCCCCGCGCGACCGCGTGCCTCTGTTGCTTTTTCCCGAGAACAACGTCGCGCATGAGTTCGAAATATTCCGCACCTGGTTCAAGCGCTACCGGCCCGATGCCATCATCTCCTTCGATTCCTATGTGCCCGACTGGCTGACCCAGAAACTCCAGGTCAGCATCCCCGGTCAGGTCGGGGTGGTGGTGCACGACTGGGTCGAACGGCACCGGAATTTTGCTGGCATCCACCACCGGCGCGCCCATGTCGCCGCCGCCGCCGTGGACATGCTGGCCACCCAGCTCATGCAGAACGAACACGGTGTCCCGGATATTCCCCGGCAAACCCTGATTCCGCCGGCGTGGGTGGACGGACCGAGCATCCGTCCGTTGTAACTTTCTCTCTGCTCGAAGGTCAGGCAGGTTTGTGTTAACATAACACAACTGAGGCAATTGCCCCCGGGCGGAGGGCTGCCGCACAGTGCCGCACAGCCGACTGCCCCACTCCGCACCTCTTGGCGCCCCCAGCCGGCGCTTTTCCATGCCTTCTTCGCAACTTCCCCTCGTCTTGATCACCAACACCGTGCCGCCCGAAGCACTGGCTCCGCTCGCCGGAATCGCGCGGGTGATCATGGGACCCGCCAATGGCGACCTGACGCCGCGAGCCGAGGTGCTCCGGCTCGCGCCCGATCTCACCGGCATCATCAACCAAGCCGAATTGCGGGTGGACGCGGAACTGCTCGCCCTGGCCCCCAAGCTGAGAATTGTCGCGAACATCGCCATTGGGGTGGACAACCTCGACCTCAACCTGATGGCCCGCCACGGGGTCTACGCCACCAACACCCCCCATGCCTTCGTCGATGCCACGGCCGATCTCACCCTCGGCATGATGCTCGCGCTGGCCCGCCGCCTGCTCGACGCCGACCGTTATGTGCGTTCCGGGGCCTGGACTAATTTCCAACCCGGCGCATGGGACGGCGCACTGCTCGGCGGGAAAACATTGGGCATCGTCGGCTACGGATCGATTGGCCAGGCAGTGGAACGCCGGGCCCGCGCCTTCGGCATGCGGGTGGTCCACTATCGGCGCTCCACCAGCACTGCGCCGGGCAGTGTGTCACTGGATCAGTTGCTGCGGGAATCCGATTTCGTGTCGCTGCACATGCCGCTCAATGCCGATTCCCAACGGCTGTTCACCGCGGAACGCCTGGCCCGCATGAAGCGCGGCGCCTACCTGATCAATGCGTCGCGCGGCCGGGTGGTGGATGAGGCGGCCTTGGTCGCCGCGCTGCAGTCGGGCCACCTAGCTGGAGCCGGGCTCGATGTCTTTGAGAACGAACCGCAGGTGCACCCCGGCTTGCTCGGCCGGAACGATGTCGTGCTGACGCCCCACATCGCCGGCGGGACCCGCGAAAGCCGCCATAACGCCCGGCATTTCTGCGCGGAGAATGTCGCGCGCGTGCTCTCCGGTCGGCCGCCGGTCAACGCCCTCAACCAACCCGCGCTCCCCGCCCCGCCGGTCAGTCCCGGTTGAACGGCAACATCTCGGCACTCCGCACCCCATGAAAATCACCCGCCTCGAAACCTTCCATGTGCGGCCGCGCTGGCTCCTGGTGCGCCTGCACACCGATACGGGCCTGACCGGTTGGGGCGAGTCCACCCTCGAGGGTCGCTCGCTCACCGTGGAAGCCATGCTGCGCGAAATGGCCCGCTGGCTGGTTGGCCAGGACCCGCGGCGCATCGAGCATATCTGGCAGAACCTGCATCGCGGCGGTTTCTACCGCGGCGGTCCGGTCCACGGCACCGCCCTGTCCGGCATCGACATGGCCCTCTGGGACATCCTGGGCAAGCATCTCAACGCACCCGTCCATCAGTTGCTCGGCGGCCGGGTGCGGGACCGCATCCGGATGTATGCCTGGACCGACGCCGGCACCGCGGATGATTACGTGAATTCCGTCCGCGATGTGCGCGACAACCGTGGGCTCACGGCCTTCAAATACAACGCCACCGGCGTGATGCGGCCGCTCTCCGCTCCCGCCGCATTGCAGGCTGGGGCCGACCGGCTCGCGGCGCTGCGCCAGGCCGCGGGAAACCAAGTGGATATCGCCGCGGATTTCCACGGCCGCCTGACTTTCGCCGATGCCAAACGCCTCGTGAAATTGCTGGAACCGCACCAGCCGGCTTTCATCGAAGAACCGGTCCTGCCTGGCAATGCCGATGACCTGCGCGAGATCGCGGAATCCACCACCATCCCGATCGCCGCCGGCGAACGCCTGTTTACCCGCTGGGAGTTCCAGGAGATGATTGAAAAGCGCGCGGTGCGCATCGTGCAGCCCGACCTCGCCCATGCAGGCGGCATCTCCGAGGTCCGCCGCATCGCGGCGATGGCGGAATCACGCGACATCCTCGTCGCCCCCCATTGTCCGCTGAGCCCTGTGGCGCTGGCGGCGTCGTTGCAGATTGACGCCACCTGCCCAAACTTCTTCCTGCAGGAACACGTGACTCTCGGCGAAACCCTGCTCAAGGACCCCTTCGCGCTGGAAGCCGGACATCTTAAGGTGCCTGAACGACCCGGACTCGGCATCGAAATCGATGAGCGCAAACTCGCCGCCGAGCAGTTCGACGGCGTCTGGGACAATCCCCGCTTCACCGCGGACGACGGTGGCTTTGCCGAGTGGTGACCCAACCGAAGCCATGACCCGATTTATATCCTGCGACTGGGGCACCTCCCGCTTTCGGCTGCGGCTGATCGACGGAGAACCGCTGCGGATTGTTGCCGAACACACCACCGATGATGGGGTCCAAAGTCTGGCCGCAAATCAGGCCGCCGGCGACGGACGGCGCGCACTCCTTGGGGCGGTGCTGGATCGCGGCCTCGCGGCCCTTGGCGTCAGCGACCAGCCCGACCTGCCGGTCGTGATGTCCGGCATGGCCTCATCCACCCTCGGCTGGCAATTGATTCCCTATGCCCACCTACCGGCGCCGGTCGATGGACATACGCTGCGCTTCGTCGACTTCCTGCAGGGTGGCCGCAAGATTCGGCTGATTTCCGGATTGCAGAGTGCCAGCGATGTGATGCGCGGGGAGGAGGTGGAGTTGGTCGGCCTCTTGGGCGACCCAGCCCGGCATGCCCTGGCGGAAAACAGTGTCATTATCCTGCCCGGCAGCCACTCGAAGCACGTGCATCTGAGCAAAGGGCAGATTGTGGGATTCACCACCTACCTGACCGGCGAACTCTTCAGCCTCCTGGCACAAAACAGCACCTTGAATACCCCGAACGTCCAGCACTTCGATCCGGCATCTTTTATCGCCGGCCTACAGGCCAGCAGGATCCATGGTTTGAGCGCCGCGCTGTTTCAAACCCGCGCCCGCACGGTGCTCGGACACCTGGCCGCCAGCCATAGCCAGGCTTTTCTCAGCGGCGTGTTGATCGGGGCCGAGGTTGCCGCCCTGGCGGGAAGACCGGCGGGACGCATTGTGCTGGCAGCGGGAGAAGCCCTGGCCCGCCAATATGTTTTGGCGCTCGGCGAACTGCTGCCTGGCTCTTCCGTCGAACAGGTGGCGCCGGCTGAGCTGGCTCTCGCGATGGTGCGAGGTCAGGCCAAGATTCTCAATTATTGATGAACCAGGCCCACACCTTTGATGCCAAGCGTTTCGCCGAGATGCCCTTGATTGGCATTCTCCGGGGACAGCCAGCCGGAGCCATCGACCCGCTGGTGCAAGCCTTGGCTGACGGCGGCTTCACCGCCTTAGAAATCACCATGAACTCTCCCGGTGCTGCCGCCCAAATCCGGGCGGCGGTAAATCAGGCCAAAGGTCGGATTGCCATCGGGGCTGGCACCGTGACCAGTTTGGCCGGGTTGGCAGAAGCCCAAACGGCGGGGGCCAGCTTCATCGTCACCCCGATTGTGGTAACCGAGGTGATAACCGCCTGCGTGCAGCGCGGCCTGCCGGTTTTTCCGGGAGCATTCACCCCGACCGAAGTCCACCAAGCCCATCGACTCGGAGCCACCATGGTGAAATTGTTTCCCGCCAACCGGCTGGGGCCCGATTACGTGCGTGATCTAAAGGCCCCTTTGTCCTCCGTGCGGCTACTCGCCACAGGAGGCATCACCCCTGAGTCGCTGACCGCATATGTAAAGGCAGGGGTGGAAGGCTTCGGGATAGGCAGTCCTCTCATTTCGCCCACTCACATCGCGTCCGGAGATTGGAACTGGATTCGCAAACGGGCGACCCAGTTTTGTGCTGCGTGGCAATCAGCTCAGATCATCTCGTAATTCTGACCTAAATCGATCAGAGTAGCCTATCTCCAGCCAGACCTCCTTCCTTTCCACTGTCTCTTTCGTTTCCATGGTAACACTCCTCTCGCTTTGGAGTGTTACCCAATTAACTCACGTTTCTGTGTCTATGATCTGGTAGTTAGCACAACTATCACCTTCCTGATTCCGCCCGAGTCGCTCTCGCTCTGGACCGAGGATCACCGGCGCATTGTCGAACCCGGTGTTTTCCGCGTGATGATCGGCAATGGGTCTGAGGACCTCAGGCGCAACAAGCAGGGCGAGGTGATCGATTCGCGACAACGTGGTCTCTGGCTCACCGCCGAGTTTGAACTCCAATGAGGATGAGGCCCCGCGGCCCGCTTTCGCATCCCGAGACTCATCCCGCATCATCTGTCTGCCACCCCGGTATGCGCCGTCCCGGCGCCACTAGCGTCCGCTCAGATCATCCGTTGCCCTGGCGGCACGCAGAACCAAAGCACCGTAGCCAATCTTATTGAACGGCGTCAGCGGCGCGGTTCTTGGCGCACACGGGCTCTGATTCCACGCTAGCTTCCGTCAAGAGTGCACTGCCAGCTACTGCGTCTACATCTCGATGCCTTCTTCCGCCTTGCCTTGCGCGGAGAGAAAGTCGGCGTGGACCTCTGGCACTACGAGGCGCCTAACGGCGGCAGCCTGCGGAAAGCGCTGGATTTTCTCCGACCCCACTCCGGTGCCGACCGGAGTGCCTGGCCCGACAATCATCACCGGGCGATCACCCGCCGAGAACTCGACTTTGCGCTCACGATTGCCGCCCGCGTCTGGCCCGACGGAGGCTACACTGCAGGCGGCGCTCGCCGCTCGCCTTGAACAGGCGCCGTTCGCGCGCTGCTTACGGCGGCGAGTCAACGCCGCGGTTTCAGCGGCATCACGCATTCGCGGCGTGATGTCGCGCCCGGTTCAGCTATCCCCGTCAGACTCGGTCGCGATGCCCGTTCTTGCACCCGCTTGGGCGAGCTTGCTGTAATCCCTCGGAGAACACCCCATCGATTTCTTGAACGCGCGGCTGAAGGAGAAAATCGACTCGAACCCGCACGCTTTCGCGATGTTCTCGATGCGATCGCGTTCAGGGCGGGCGAGCATTGAGGCCGCGATCGACAGCCGCGAGTCCCGCATGTAGCCGCCAAGGCTGATGCCGAACTCCCGGCGAAACACCGCGCGCAAGTGGCTGATCGAGTATCCGGTGTGTCGCGCCAGATCGGCGATCGTCAACGACTTGTCGAGATTGGCGCGCACGTAGCGGTTGATCGAAAAAAGCAGCGCACCGTTTGGATCGTCATCCGCCGCGTCCTTGCGCACCGCGCAATCCGCCTCGCGCGCCCCGAGCAGGCTCTGCAACAGCTGAGAGGTTCTCACGATCAGGGAAAAACTGCGCGTCGAACCCGGAGCCTGCGCCACATACTCCTTCAGCATCTGGCGAACAAACTCACCGTCAGCTTCGCCGATCTGACGCGGCGAGTTGCGCAACGGCAGCAACTGGTCCGGCCGGGCCAGTTCGAAAGTGATGAACAGCCAGAGCATCTCCTTCCCCTCGATCTCAAGGTAGTGGTGAAACTGGTGCGGAAAAATCAGGAAGACTTGGCCGGGCGCCAGCGTATAGCCGATGCCCTCCACATGAATGCGGCCGGCCGTCTGCAGCGGGACAACCAACTCGAAGCGGTGGTGATAGTTGTGGGTAACACCTTGGGGCTTGAGCATCTTCGTGGAGGTCCGCTTGAACACGACCACGTTGTCCACGAGCAAGACGTCCGCCAATTTCGCTCCGGAGAACAGCTCGACCGGGTTTACCAACCGGCGAACCACCTCGCCGATTGCCCGAACGGGGGCAGATACCTGTGCAGTGGACCGAGGCTGGGCGGACGAGATTGGCATTGGTAAAACCGGAGAAACCTACGGAAACCAACGAGGCCAACGCAAGCCCTGCCGCAATCAAGCCGGCGCCTCTCTCTACATGTATCGGCCGAAATCCGTCTAGCTGCCGGCGCGTGCGATTCGCGCGCTCAGCGCCGATGGGCGGAAGGGAGCCAATGGCTGCGCGGGATTTGCATAATCTCTGCCGGGGCGCGGCCCATCGACAGGAGGGCACCCATCGTGCGGAGTGGTGAGTCGATATGAGTGAAAAACTTCCGGTAGCCCGCGCACAGGTAGTTTAGCCCGGGTTCGCCATGCGGCGTCCGCAAAAAACGATGTTTGGGGCACTCGCCGTGGCAGGCGTAGCGCACCGGACATTCGCGGCAGTAGCGCGGAAGCGTGGATGATTTCGCCTCACCGAACGCGCTCTGCTGGGGTGAATCGACCATGGCGCCGAGCGACTGGTTCATCAGGTTGCCCAGGCGATAGCGCGGATAGACGTAGTGATCGCAGCTAAAGACATCGCCGTTGTGCTCAACGGCGAGAGCGCGGCCGCAGTTTTCCGAGAAAACGCATATGCCCGCGGGATGTCCGACGCTGTTGGCCAGGGCAGCGTCGAATTGCTGGACAAAGACGCGGCCAACATCGTGTTGCACCCACTCGTCGAAAATCGCACTGAGAAACGCACCGTAATCGGTAGGGCGCACGCTCCATTCGGTGACCTGGGTGTCGAGGCCGGCGGCATCCTCGTGATCGGGCGGCGGTGCCAGCCAGAGGCCATTGGCCTCGGCGGCCGCGACGGAGGCATTGCGCTCCACGATGGGGATGAACTGCATGAAGCTGGAACCGGCCTTGCGCAAAAAGCGATAGATCTCAAGGGGGGCGCGGGAATTGTGACGATGCACGGTCGTGAGCGTGTTGAACTCGACCTGGTGCTTTTTCAGTATTTCAAGCCCGGCCATCACCCGGTCGAAGGTCGGCTTTCGGCCGCGATCCACGCGATAGGCATCGTGCAGGTGCGAGGGGCCATCGATGCTGATGCCAACGAGAAAACGGTTACGGGCAAGAAACGCACCCCACTCGTCGTCGAGCAGCGTGCCGTTGGTTTGCAGCGCGTTTTCAATTTTCCGGCCGTTGGCGTAGCGTGATTGAAGCGAGACAACGCGCTCGAAAAAATCCACACCAGCGAGAGTTGGTTCGCCGCCTTGCCAGGCGAAGCCGACAGTCTCACCCGGCTGGCTCGCGATATAGTCGCGGATATAAGCTTCAAGCACCTCCGGGGACATTTTTGTCAGGCCGGACTCGGGATAGAGCTTCTCTTTCTCGAGGTAGAAGCAATAGGTGCAATCGAGGTTGCACTTCGAACCCATGGGTTTGGACATGAGGTGAAAGGGGGCGCGTGCAGCGGTCATGGGAGGTGGGAAGCGGCTTGGGCCGGGGTTAGGCAAGGCACTTACGCACACGATCAGCAGCGCAGGCTGAAGTTGCGCAGCCGGCCGTGGCGTTAACGCTCAAGTTGCCAAGGATCACCGGTGCGGTCGAGCCAACTGCGCGTAAGGCGGTTAAATTCTGCGGTAAGCCCGGGCGATTGGGCCGCGAGATTGTTCAATTGATAGCGATCGGCGTGGTTGTCGTAAAGTAGCACCGGCGGCTCGCCATTGCGTCCTTGGCCGAGGGTAAAGGTGTGGCGGTGGGTGCGCACGCCACGATGACCTCCATCGGAGGAGTCGAGGTAGAACGCAGATTCGGGTCGAGCCACTCCTTCGCGCCCGAGGAGAATGCTCGAATAGTCCACCCCTTGAACCTGGCGAGGGATGTTGGCCTGCTCGCCCATCAGCCCAAGTAAAGTGGGCATGAGGTCGGCTGTGCCGAGGAGCAGGTCGTCCGTGCGGCCAGCGGCGATCCGTCCGGGCCAGCGCACGATCATCGGGATGCTGAAAGCCTCTTCGTAGGGGTAAGGTTTACTCATGAGCCCCTGACTGCCCATCATGTCACCGTGGTCACTGGTGAAGACGACGATGGTGTCGTCCGTCAGATTCAGTCGGTCGAGCGTCGCGAGGAGCCGGCCGAACTGCTCGTCGACACCCGTGACTGCGGCAAAATAGTCCAGCACAGCGTCACGCGATTTCTCGCCCATGCCTTCAAAGCGCACATTCCCGCGACGCAACAGGTCGCGCCAAGTCTTGCCTTGATAAGGCTCACGCAGGTGCGGCGGGATGCGGTCGTAAGGCGGATGGGGAGGATTGAGCGAGAGCCAGAGGGCAAACGGCTTGGCGGGATCGCGCATGGCGCCGCCGCGATTTTCGAGATAACGGATCGCCACGTCCGTCTCGTGCTCGGGTGACCACTGGTCAACGTAGCGAAAGTCGTCCCGCCTGGCCTCGGTATCCCAGTAGCGCGGGCGCAGGTGGTCGTCGTAAGCATTATACGCGTGCCAAAAATCGATGTGATGGCGGTCCTCCTTGGGAGTGAACTCGTCCCACTTGATGTTGCTGCCATCATCGCGTTTGTCCTGGGGGATGTAGGGCGCGCGCGGGTGGCTGAGGTGCCATTTCCCGATGTAGCCAAGGTGATAGCCGGCATCATGCAGCACGTCAGTGAGGCACCGCTCCTCACGCCGCAGATAGACGTTGGGGCGTGACGAGTTGGCATTGTTGATGATGCCAGTGGCGTGGGGATAACGGCCGGTCAGCATCATGCCGCGCCACGGCGTGCACACCGGAAAGGTCGAGGTCGCATGCGGCAGGTAGAGGCCCTGGCTCGCAAAGCGGTCGATGTGGGGCGTCAACACCGGATCCTCGCCCACAAACCCCATCGCCTGCCGGCGCAATTGGTCGGGAAAGAAGAAGACCAGGTTCGGCGCCTTGCGGACGGACGAGCTGGCGGCGGCCTGAACCGAACCGCGCGCGGGGAGCAGGCCGGCGGCGGCGAGAAGCGACGAACGGGTCAACCATTCCCGGCGAGTGAGGGGTTGTGACATGGAGGCAGTTGGTTTGAGGTGATAAAAGCGGCCGGCTCAGTCGTCTATAGTGGCGGCGTGTAGCCCCGGTCTCCGCCGAGCTTGTCCCAATGGCGGCTGGCCATGCGTGTCGCAAACAGCGACACCACCGACAACGCGATAAGCATGACAAAGACAAAACGATAGGGGCCGACGATCACCGGTCCTGCCGCGAGGGGAATATCCAGTTGCAGCTCGAAGCCTTTTAACGCGTCGAACATCCAGCCGGTGGCGGGCCCGACAATCAGCGCAACCACAAGGGACTGAACAATGGAGTTAGCCGCGCTAAGCTGGCCCATGCGCTGGGGATGGAAAACTCGTTGGGCCAGCATGCTTTGGCAAAGCATCAGCATCGGGAAAATCGATCCGGTAAAAAGCGATGAGACAAAAAACGATGTCGCATCCGTCACTAGCAGGAACGACGCGGCAAGAGCGATAATGTAGCCGACGAGGCAGAGAGTGAGCGTGCGTAAAGGCCCCCAGCGATCGATAGCCCAGCCGAGGGGAAACGCCAAGGGCAGCCACACGAACGAGGCCCAGGAACTAAGTTTTCCGACCTGATCCAATGTCAGCCCGAGCTCTCGCTGGGGGAAGAACACAAGAAAAGCCTGCA